>JAIVTZ010000121.1:0-8018 GCA_049188105.1 Deltaproteobacteria bacterium
CGTCCCGACCGAGCGGACGGAGGAAAACGCGGCCAGAGGTCCGGAATCGGCGCGATCCCATATAGGGAGGGGGGTGCGGCTCTGCTCGGCCTCAGCCCGCCGGCGCGCCGTTAGGCGCGTAGCGTTGGAGGTCGATGGCTCCGACGAGAGCTTTCTCTCGTAGGAGACTTCGGCCTCCAACGCGTGGCCGCGGTCAACGACCGCGGACGGCGGGCGGCCCGGTAGGCAGACGCGGTATGATGCGCAGCGGAGGATTTGTGGCTGACGAGACCAGCGTACTTGATCTGATTGAGGAGCTGCACGCCCTCCTCCACGACGGCGAGGAAGAGGCGCTTCAGATCTTCCTGCGCCTGGTGCGTCCCGAGGACATCGCCGAGTGGCTCGACCTGCTGTCGGTGGACGACCGGCAGCGGATCGTCTCAGCCCTCGACCACGACGCGGCGGGAACGGTCCTGACCGACACCACCGCCTCGATCCGCGCCGAGCTGGTCGACGACATCACCCCCGAACGCCTCGCTCGAATCGCCGAGGCCCTCCCCGCGGACGAGGCGGCCGACCTCATCGGTGAGCTCGAGGAGCCCGACTCCGAACAGGTCCTGCACCACATCTCCACCGAGGACGAGGAGGTCCTCCGACACCTTCTGACGTACCCGGAGGACACCGCCGGCGGCATCATGAACCCGGAGGTCGTGGCCCTACATCCCGGCGAGACCGTCGATGATGCCATCCGATTTCTGCGCTCGGCCGATCAGGACACGGTCACCGCCGCGGTGTACGTCGTCGACGGAGAAAACCGGTTGCAAGGATTCGTCCGTCTTCGCCGGCTGGTCACCGCCCAGCCGACCGCGAGACTCGGAGATTTCATGTCGACCGACGTCATCTCGGTGACGATCGACACCGATCAGGAGGAGGTGGCGGATCTCGTCGACAAGTATGACTTCGTGGCGATCCCGGTGGTCGACGCCGACAATCGGTTGATGGGGGCCGTGACCGTTGACGACGTCCTCGAGGTCATCGAGGAGGAGGCCACCGAGGACATCTACAAGATGGCCGCCTCGTCCGCCGAGGAGGAGGAATCGACATCGATCTTCCACGTCGCGCGCTACCGCCTGCCGTGGCTGCTGGTCTGCCTGGCCGGGACCCAGCTGTCTTCGTTCGTGCTCGTCTACGCCTCTCGCGAGGTCGGTCTGTACGAGCAAATGTCGGTGTTCACCGCGGCCATCATGGCCATGGCCGGCAACACCTCGTTGCAGTCCTCCACCACGACCGTGCGACGGCTTGCGCTCGACACCCTGCCACGCTCGAGGTTTCTGAGCCACATCGTGCGCGAGATCTCCGTCGCCCTCTTGATGGGCGTTGTCTGCGGCGCCCTGGCCTCCGCCCTGGCACTGCTGTTCCACAACAACCCGATGATCGGGCTTGCCCTCGGAGTGGCAATGGCGATCGGCATGTCGGCGGCCAGCCTCTTCGGCACGGCCATGCCCCTGGTCCTCGACCTCGCGGGCGTTGATCCTGCCGTCGCGTCGGGACCGCTGGTGTCGACGATCAACGACTCGCTGGCGCTGGTGATCTACTTCTCGGTGGCCACCGGGCTGCTGCTGTGGATGGGATAGAGGTTAGACGTTAGGAGTTAGGAGGTCAGGGGTTAGGAGGTTAGATACACGCCTCACGCCTCACCTCCTCACGCCTCACGCCTCACGCCTCACCCCTAACTCCTCACCCCGTTAGACGTTTAAACGATTTCTCGGGTTAGCGTTTGAACGTCAGGACATTTGTGTTTTTGAGCTTTTCTACGGGCTCGGGAAAGCCGAAAAAGTAGCCCTGTAGGAGCTCGACGCCGAGCTCCGTGAGCACCTCGACCTCGTCCTCGGTCTCCACGCCTTCCGCAATCACCACCGACTGGCTGTCCTTGGCAAACGTCGTGATCGCCGACACCAGGTTGCGTTTGATAGGTTCGTCGGGCAGGTCGCGGACCAACATCTTGTCGAGCTTGATAAATTCCGGTTGCAGTTCCGCGAGCACGTGGAGCGCACTGTAGCCGGTTCCCATGTCATCGATGGCGATGCGGAAGCCGTGTTTGCGCAGCTCCGCCACCCGTTCGCGTAGCCGGTCCGCGCTTTCGGCATACGTGCGCTCGGTGATCTCCAGCACGCACTCCGTCGGAGACCGACCCGCCTCCTTGAACTTCCCAGTGAGACCCGGCTCCTCGGACTCGATGTACTCGAGACCGAGCATCGAGAGGTTGAGAAAGAGAATCGCCCCCTCGGGGAGCTTCTTGGCGTTGGCGAGAGCACGATCGACGCACAGCATCTCGACCTCGCCGAGCATCCCCGCCCTCTCCGTGAAACCGAAAAGATTGTCGGCCGTCTCGAGGTATGATCCCTCCGGTCCCCGACTGAGCGCCTCGAAGCCCAAGATCTTGCGCCACGGCATCCGCACGATGGGCTGGAAAAGGGTGCGGATCGATCCATCGCGCAGGATGTGACGGACCTCGTCGAGGCGAGCCTGGTCAAGGGCTTCACCCCGACGGTGAAAGTCCTGTCGAGCATCGAGAATACCGTTGTAGATGGTTCGCTCGACCCGCAACGCGGGTCGCATCTTGATCACTCCTTGACCTACCCTGACGGCGACCAACTCGTCCTCGCCGTTTTCATTGGTGATTTTGATCCCCTCGATCAGGGTGTCGTGCAATCTCCCCGCCTCGAAATGGTCGGCCAGGATCACCAGGAAGATGTCGCCACGGACGTTTTCCTGACACAAGAGGCTGGCGGAATCGGTGACGCCTTCGAGAAGACCGCTGAGGTAGCCGGCCACGCTCTGGAGCACGGCATCATAGCGCTCCCAACCGACGATCCGTTCCAGGTTCTGCTCGTGCTCGATCCGCACCAACAACACCTGGAGACTTCCCCGCTCATCCAGCATTCGACGCACCCGATCGAGAACGACCGGCAGCGTGGGCAGCTTCGTCAGCGGATCGAATAAACCCGCACGATACTGCAGAATTCTCGTCTGCAGCTCTACTGGATCGGTATCTTCGAAACCGTTATGCACTCGTTTCGCCCTGGTGTGCCGCGAGAAGCTGTCGCACCTGACGCACGAGCTCACGGGGCGAAAACGGCTTGCAGATATAGGCGTTGGCGCCCAGCTGCAAGGTCCCGAGCTGATCCTGATGTCCGGTTCGAGCGCTGACGACCAACACCGGAACCAAGGAGCCTTTCGGGTCGAGCCTCAGCAGCTTGAGCAACTCCATTCCATCGAGATCCGGCATCATCAGGTCGAGCAGCACGAGATCGGGCGGCTGCGCCAACAACCGCGCCAGGGCGGAACGCCCATCGGTATCGGTATCGACCTCGAATCCATCCGCTTTGAGAATCGTTGCCAGGAGATCCACCATGTCGGGTTCGTCATCGACCACGAAAACGCGCGCCATCAAGCCTCCTCCGCCGCACGGTGATCTGCGCCGCCGGTATCGAGTCTAGCAGATGGCCGACCCCCCGTCGGCAGGCGGTGTATTCCGTCGACGATCGGCAGCCACACGAAGAACGTCGAGCCGCTCCCTTCCACGCTCTCGACCCACACCGCTCCACGATGGGCCTCGACGATGTTGCGAACCAGAGAGAGCCCCAAACCCATGCCGCCGAAACGCCGTCGGGAGCTGGGATCCACCTGGTGGAATCGATCGAAGATCCGAACCAGCGCCGACTGCGGAATCCCAACCCCACTGTCCCGAACCCTGACCAGAATGCCGTCGCGCCCACCGTGGGCGGATGTTTCGGCGACGATCAGCACCGTACCTCCCTCGGGGGTGAACTTTACCGCGTTGTCGAGAATGTTGAGAAAGACTCGCTCGATCTGCTCGCCATTGGATTCCATCAGAGGTAGGTCCCGATCCAAGCGGAGGGCGAGGTCTATCCCACGTTCTTCCAACCGCAGTCGAAACGTGTCGACAATGCCCTCCAGAAGGGGCCGTAGAGCAACCTCTTCCCGCTTCTTGTCGAGAGATGTGAATCGTTCGAGATGAGACAGTTGGACGAGCTCTTCGACCCTGAGTGAGAGTCGCTGGACGTTCTTTCTGCAGACCATCACCGCCCGCTGCGCTTCGTCGGGAACTTCACCGAGACCACCGTCCGACATCAGCTCCAAATAACCGCGAAGAGCGGTGAGCGGAGTCTTGAGCTCGTGGGAGACATTGGCCACCAAATCAGCCTTGGTCTGATCGAGGGATTCCAGCTCGCGGTTCGCATCGCGCAACCGGCGAATGGTGCTCTGAAGCTCCTCCGCCATTTCGTTGAAGGCCTCGGCGAGTTCTTCGATCTCGTCTCGCGAGCTGACCGAAACCCGCTCGTTCAAATCTCCCTCCCGGATTCGCTGCACGCCCTCACGCAACCGCTCCACCCCCCGCGTGATACCGCCGGCGAGCGTTACGGAAACCCAGTGGGTGAGGCCGAGACCGACCACGATGATCAGTGCGGACAGCCACAGAGATGAGCGAAACTGCCGATCAACCCTGTCGTAGCTGAAGGTGGCCACGAGGGCGTATATGTGCCTCCCCCACTGATGGACAACCGGCGCCACAACCCGGTAGACGCGAGTCCCGTCGGTTTCGGTGACGCGAACAGCGGTGGATTCGAGCCTGGAGAGGGCGCGCAAGATATCACCGTCGGTCACAGTGGGCGGATCGACGCCGTCACCGAACACGTTGACGACGCCGCTCTCGGCGCGGAGCACGACCTCGCCGCGCACATTCACGATCTCGAGTCGGGACACATCCTGGTTGAGCTCGCGCAGGACCGCCACTTGCTGATCGAGGATGTCTCCTCCCGAAGACCCGAGAAACCCCGACAAGGTGGCCAGGGGTTTGCTGACAAGGGATGCGTAGGTACGCGCCGACTGCTCCATGTTCCGCCGCACCGAGTAGTGACGGAACACCACCAACACGAGAACGCTGAGCACCAGACTCACCACCACCGCAAACGCGATGTGGCGGGCAATCCTCGTCTGTAACCGGCCGCGCATCAAGCCGCCCCCCGGTGCATATCCTCTTCGATCATACCGCGTTCAGCCCGACGTCATTCGAGATTCTGGACCTGTTCGCGCACCCGCTCCGCCGCGGCCTTGGCGTCGATGATCCGGTTGGCGACACCGAGCTCCCGGCATTTCGAGCCGAGGGTATTGAGCTCGCGGTGAATCTCCTGGCACAGAAAGTCCAACGTGCGGCCGAGAACGCCCCCGGCCCGTAAACGGTTGTTCGCGGTCTCGAGATGGGCCCGCAGACGAACCATCTCCTCCGCCACGTCCGCCCGATCGGCGAGAAGCGCAGCCTCCTGGACCACTCGCTCCGGATCGACCGCAGCCGCCGAGCCCACAAGGACCTCGACACGCTCCTTGGTTCGCTCGAATATCCGCTGACGCATATCGGGCATGCGGGGTTCGAACCAATCAGCGAAAGCCGTCAACTCGGCCAGCTCGGACTCGATCTGCCGCCCCAGCCGCGTTCCCTCGTCGACACGCATCCGTACGGCCTCATCCACCGCCTCGGCCGTCACTTTCTTCAACGCGGAAAATTCGCCATCCTCGAGAATTGTCTCTGCCGCCGTTACCGAAACCAGGCCCGGCACGGCGAGCACGTCCCCCAGCCCAACCGAACCGGTAGTGTTTTCGGGCATTTCGATCCGGGAGAGCTGCTCGAGGACATGGCGCACCGCATCGGTGTTGACTGCCACATCCACCGGTGTAGCGCTGTGGCGTTCGAGATTGAGCTGAGCTGTCACCCTGCCGCGCTCGAACCCCTCCGCTACGACCGACCGTACGGCCGCTTCAACCTCGGGGGCCTCCTCGCGGAGGTTGGTGCGGATCTGGATGTCGAGGTAGCGATGGTTGACGGAACGCACGACCACAGACGCACCAAACCGATCAGAAAGCTGTCCGCGCGACCGTCCAAAACCCGTCATGCTCACCAACGCCATGATGACTCCTGTGTGTATCTCTCGCCCGCGAGACTTCAGGTTACCCGGTCCGGACCCGGCTTTCAAACGTCGTAACCCGCTCTCATGACAGCTCCTGCATCTCGACCATGCGTCGATAGATCTCTCCACAGGCCGTGAGGTGGTCATGCGTGCCCCGCTCGACGATGCGGCCGTCTACCAGGACCGCAACCAGATCGGCCCTCCGGACGGTGGCCAGACGGTGCGCGATGACCAGGGTCGTCCGATCGCGCATGAGGCGGTCGAGCGCCCCCTGTACCGCGATCTCCGACTCCGGATCCAGCGCGGATGTGGCTTCGTCGAGAATGAGTATCGGAGGGTCTTTGTAGACCGCGCGCGCGATGGCGAGCCGCTGCCGCTGGCCACCGGATAGACTCATCCCGGATTCACCGATCATCGTGTCGTACCCCTGCGGGAGATCGGAGATGAAACCGTGGGCATCCGCCGCCCGTGCCGCCTCTTCGACTCTGGACGCCGAAGCGTCGGTGCGGCCGCATGTGATGTTGGAGCGCACTGTGTCATTGAAAAGAATCGTCTCCTGGGTCACCAGCCCGATCAGCCCCCGCAGGCTCGACAAACGGAGGTCCCGAACGTCATCACCACCTACCAGCACCGCGCCTCCCAGAACGTCCCAGAACCGCGGAATCAGCTGTGCAATGGTTGACTTGCCGGCGCCGGAAGGCCCGATCAGGGCGACGGTCGAGCCGCGACGGATCTCCAGATCGACCCCCCGCAGAACCGGTCGTCCCGGTTCGTAAGCAAATACGACCGACTCGAAGCGGATGCCGGCGCCCACATCACCAACTTCGCGCGCGCCGATCTTGTCGCGGATCTCCACCGGTGCATCGATCACCTCGAAGATCCTTTCCGCAGCCACCTCTGCCTGCTGGAGAGCCAGGTTGAACTTGTTGAGGCGTTTGAGCGGGTTGTACGCGGCATAGGCCGCAAGCAGATAAGCGGAAAAGTCTCCCAGGCTCATGTCGCCACCGGATATTCGCGAAGAGGCGTACGCGGTTATGGCAAGCGCGGCCGCGCCGCCCACGATCTCCATCACCGGCGCGTTCGCGGCCTGGATAACGCGTGCACCGAGACTGGCGAGGAACTGCCTTTGATTTGCGCGACGGAATCGATCCCCGAGGAACGACTCCATCCCGTAGGTTTGCACGACGCGAAGGCCGCGCACCGATTCATCGAGCACCACCGCCATTTCGCCGGTGCGTTGCTGAGCCTGGCGCGCGCGATCGCGGAGCCGGCGGCTGAATTGAACTACCGGAAAAAAGAGGAGCGGCGCCACCACCGCCGTCACCAACGTCAGCTCGAGATCGAGGGACAGCAGGTAGACGAGGAGAACCACCAGCATCAGCACGTCCTGCACGGCGTCGCCGAGGCGCTCCGCCAGCGCCTCTCGAATGAGCTGGGCATCATGAGTCGCCCGCGCCACCATGACCGGCGTTGCCGCGGCGCGGAAGTAGGCGGGGCTCTGAGCGAGCAGGCTTTCGAAGAGGCGGTTGCGGACGTCACGGACACCGGCGAGACCGAATCGGGCCGATGCGAAACGGGCCAAGAAGGCACCGAGGTTTTTGACCACCAGCGCGACGAAGGCCAGGGCGAGGATCGTTACTCGGCTGTCGTTGACCGAGCGGCGGATCCGAGCCTCCGCACGACTCGTCATCGAATCGAGGGCGCGCACGAGCCCGACCGTCGGGACCGCCTGTGTCTCTCCCGACGACGCCGGTGCACGCAAGACGTGATCGTAGATCGGGCGTACGAGGTTGAACGCGAACACCGTCGCACCGGCCACCACGACCATGCTCGCGAGGGCGAGCGCCATCCACGGCAGGTGACGCTTTGCCATCCCGAGAAGGCGGAGGAACGAACGCATAGCCGGAGCCTATCACTAGTGCACCCCGCCACGATTGGCGGGGTATTCGATCGCCGATGCATCCTTCCTGCCTGTGCTTCGCTTCCTCTACATACGGCAAGTATTTATCGGTCGCGAAGCACAGGCAGGACATGCCTCGACGCCCTCGATAC
>JAIVTZ010000122.1:0-8013 GCA_049188105.1 Deltaproteobacteria bacterium
GCTGGGCAGTGACATCGCGCCGGACGCTTGCGTCCGAAGCGATTGTCCGGCCCAGCGGTCCCCGGTCGTCGTCCGACGACGGCCGGGACCTCGCCACGTTCTCGGGTCTCGAGTTACCGCCATCTGCGTTATCTGCGTGATCTGTGGGCAAATTGCGATGGCTCTGTGCGCTCTCTGTGCCTCTGTGCCTCTGTGGTTCAGCCGGTGGGCGGGCTCTGCGTCAAGAACCTCGATGACTCAGCGTCGTGGTGATTTCGGCCGGTTTTTCGAGCGTCCGGTGAACGGGGCAGCGGTCGGCAATCTTGAGCAGGCGGTCGCGCTGTTTGTCGTCCAGCGGTCCTTCGAGCACGATTTCGCGCGTGAAGTGGTCGATGCGGGAGGCCGGACGCTCCGGGTCGGCACAGTCCTCGCAATGGATTTTCTCGTGTTGCAGCCGGACCTCGACCGCTTCGAGCGGCCACCCCTTGCGGTCGGCGTACATTCTCAGGGTGATCGAAGTACATGCGCCGAGGGCGGACGTGAGCAGCTCGTAGGGTGAGGGACCGGCATTCGTGCCGCCGACCGCCAACGGCTCGTCGGCAACCAGCGGGTGCCCGTTGGCCAGGATCTCGGTCCGGTACCCGTCGGTGGTACGGGCCACCACCCGGTTGTCGCCCGGACGTGCGAGCTTGACCTCCTCCTGCGGCGTGCCGATGTACCTCCGCGCCCACGAGGCGATCATCGACCCGACGTAGCGCGCGTCGTCGGCCTCGCTCAGCAGGTGGTCGGCATGGTCCAGTGAAATGAGGCTTTTCGGTTCCTTCGCGGCATCGAAGATCTGGTGCGCGTGGTCGATCGCGACCGTCCGGTCGAGCGGCGAGTGGAAGATCATCAACGCTCGGCCGAGACCGGCGACGGCGTCGCGCATGTTGACCGCCGACAGATCGTCGAGGAACTCCTTGCGGATCCGAAACGGCCGGCCCGCGATCTGGACCTCGGCCTCGCCCGACGCCTCGATGTCCGCGCTCGATGAGCGCAGCATGCCCTCGAGATGTTCGAGGCTCGCCGGCGCCGCGATCGTCGCCACGGCCTTCGCCGACGGAATGTGCGCCGCGGCGCGCAGCACCGCGGCCCCGCCGAGCGAGTGCCCGATGAGGATCTTCGGCGCCTCGAGCTCGCGCTCCATGTAGGCCGCGGCCGCTATCAGGTCGCCGACGTTTGACGAAAAGGTCGTGTCGGCGAAATCGCCCTCACTGTCGCCGAGGCCGGTGAAGTCGAAGCGCAACACCGCCACCCCCTCCGCCGCCAGCGCACGCGACACCCTGGCCACACCCTTGTAGTTCTTCGAGCAGGTGAAGCAGTGGGCGAAGAGCGCGTAGGCGATGGGCGCGTCGTCCACCGGCAGATCGAGGAGGGCGGCCAGGCGGTGGCCCGACTTGTTTTCGAACGAGATTTTCTTGGTGTGCATGGTGTCTCCCTGTTCGTCGTGAACTCCAGAGAATAGTAACCGGCCTCAACGTTCTGTGCCCTCATCGCGCTACCAGTGAGGATGCCTCGCACGCCGACAGAGACTCAAGCTGACGCGGGTGGGCGGGTGTCAATCCAGATTTCGAATTCCGAATTCCGAATTCCGAATTGGTCCCTGCTCCCCTGCTATGATCTCCGGACCAAAACAAACACTGGGGGAGACCTATGGCAGCTCCAATCAGCTTCTTCGACCAGGTCAACAAGAACTTCGATCGCGCCGCAGTGCTCACCGACCACCCGGTCGGCATCCTGGAGCAGATCAAGGCGATCAACAGCGTCATCCACTTTACGTTTCCGCTCAAAAAGGACGACGGAACGATCGAGGTGATGCAGGCCTGGCGCGCCGAGCACAGCCAGCACAAGCTGCCGACCAAGGGCGGCATCCGCTATGCGGCGATGGTCGACGAGGACGAGGTCAAGGCGCTGGCCGCGCTCATGACCTACAAGTGCGCGATCGTCGACGTCCCCTTTGGCGGCGCCAAGGGCGGGGTCAGGATCTCGGCCCACGAGTACTCGGTGGGCGAGCTCGAGCGTATCACCCGGCGTTTCACCTTCGAGCTCTTCAAGAAGAACTTCATCGGGCCGGGTCTCGACGTGCCCGCGCCGGATTTCGCCACCAGCTCGCGCGAGATGGCGTGGATCGCCGACACCTACGCGACCCTCGCGCCCCAGGACATCAACGCCCTGGGCTGCGTGACGGCGAAACCGGTGGCCCAGGGGGGCATCCAGGGCCGAACGGAAGCGACCGGACGCGGTGTGTTCTACGCCCTGCGCGAGGTGTGCAGCCACGGTGAGGACATGCGCCCCCTGGATCTCTCACCCGGTCTGGAGGGGAAGAGAGTAGTGGTTCAGGGTCTCGGAAACGTCGGCTATCACGCAGCGAAGTTCCTCGAAGAAGAAGGCGGCTCGGTGATCGTGGGTCTTGTCGAGTACGAGGGATCGATCTCCAAACCCGACGGCATCCATGTCGAAGACCTGATGGCGCATCGCAGGGAGACCGGCTCGCTCCTCGATTTCGAGGGCGCACGCAACCTCGAGCACCGCGACGCCGGTCTCGAGCTGGACTGCGACATATTGGTGCCGGCGGCGCTCGAGAACGCCATCACCATGGACAACGCGCCCCGCATCAATGCCAAGATCATCGGCGAGGCGGCCAACGGTCCGGTCTCCGCGGACGCCAGCGAGCACCTGCACGAGCGGGGCATCATGGTGATCCCCGACGCCTACATCAACGCCGGCGGGGTCACGGTGTCCTATTTCGAGTGGCTCAAGAACCTCCAACACGTGCGCTTCGGGCGAATGGAGAAGCGTTTTGAGGAGAAGGCGGCACGCCAAATCCTCAACGCCATCGAGCACGCCACCGGAACCTCGTTCTCGGAGGCCGAGATCAGCGATTTCGCCCGCGGCGCCGACGAGATCGACCTTGTCAACTCGGGCCTCGAGGAGACCATGATCAAGGCCTACCAGGAGATCCGGGAGATCATGAAAGGACGCGGCGAGGGCATCGACCTCCGGACGGCGTCGATGATCAGCGCCATCGACAAGATCGCTCTCGCCTACCTCGATCGGGGGATCTTCCCCTAGGGTTCAGGGTCCAAGGTTCAGGGTTCAGGGGCGTCCCTGCACCCTGTGCCCTGTGCCCTGCACCCTTCCGCAGGCTACTCCCCGAGCTCGAAGGGGATTCGGATCTCGCTCTCTTCGAGGTCGATCCCGAGTACCCAGCGTCCCGCCTGGATGCCGCCCGGCACATTGAAGAAAAGCCGTCCGAAGCATCCTCGCCTGTCGTTAAGGGTCACCTGGTCGAACGACACCCCCTGGCCCGGCGTGACGAAGAACTGGATCGGACACTCGATTCGGCTCGGTGGGAAGTAGTCGAGCGGATCCCGGTCGACGTCGGCCCTCGAGATAGTCGAGCGCAGCGTCCCCCACACCTCGTTGAACTGTTTCTGGGTGGCGAGCGATATCCTGTTCCCGGAGGGCGAGAGCAGGAAGATCTCTTCCCTGGTCACCTCGGCGGATTGCCCATTCGGCGAGCTCAGACCGACCTCGAGGATCATCCACTCGTCTCCAAGCTGGGAGTTCGCGAAGCGGTAGCCGAGCACCGTCCACAGCTCGGGTCCGAACTGCTTGAGAATGGACTTGCCCAGGCGCTCGACACCGGGCGTATCGGTCGGAGTCGCAGTCGAGCATCCCGTAAACGTCACCGCCACCCCGAGCACCACTATCACCACAGCCATTGCCTTTGAAACCGTCGTTTTCATCTTGACCCCTTTCATCATCCTGTCGACATGTAGTTGCAAACTCGATGCCAAATTGTTACCCGGTCTCAAACCCGTTGACCGTGCCGAGATGTCCCCTGAGGATGACACGGTGTCCGACCCTATCACCTCGCCGCGCCGCGTGGGCGGCGAGAGTTACTCGTCCCAGGATAAACCTCCACGATGGCGCCCATAGTCTCCCGGAACAGGCACGAGGTCTAGTGGCGCGATCCTCCCGGGAGAGAGTATCCTGTGGCGGGTGACCGCATTCGGCAGCGTCGCGGCATGCTCCGCCACGACCGACCGCCCCTACATAGGAGGATTGCATGGTGAAGCCACGGTATTACTTCCTCGGTGAGCACAAAACGGTCGATCTCGACTTTTCTAACCTCGGGTTCGATTATTTGGCATGCCCCTATCGCTTCGAGGCGGTCTTCGAGCACGGGGTGTGGCGAGAGCGTGGGCTCGTGGAGGACAAGACCGTGCACATCCCCGAGGGCAGCCAGTGCCTACATTATGGCCAGCAGCTCTTCGAGGGGATGAAGGTGCAGCGGGGAGTGGACGGAAAGGTCTACGCCTTCAGACCGTTCGACAACGCGCGCCGGCTCGCGGACGGCGCGCGCTATCTCCAGGGCCCCGAGGTCCCGGAGGCGCTGTTCATCCGCGGCGTCGAGGAGGTGGTTGCCGGCAACCTCCCATACGTGCCGCCGCACGGCAGCGGCGCCTCCCTCTACCTGCGTCCGTTCTACCTCGGAATCGGAGACAACGTAGGTGTGAAACCGGCATCGAGCTACGTGTTCCGAATTCTCGTCAGCCCGGTGGGACCGTACTACAAGGGAGGGTTCGGACCGGATCAGGGCAAGGCCTTCATGGTCAGTCAGTATGACCGCGCGGCGCCGCACGGCTCCGGCCACATCAAGGCTGGCGGGAACTACGGGGCTTCCTTCAGCCCCGGAGCCGAGGCCATGAAAGCTGGTTTTGTGGACGCCATCTATCTGGACCCCGTCGAGCACCGGTACATCGAGGAGATCGGCGCCGCCAATTTCCTGGCCTTCAAGGGTGACGCGCTCCTGACCCCCAAATCTCCCAGCATCCTGCCCTCGATCACCCGGATATCCCTCCTCGAGATGGCCTCCGAGATATTCGGCTGGCCGACCGAGGAGTGCAGGATTTCGATCGAGGAGCTCGATGATATTTCGGCAGCGGCTTGCTGCGGTACCGCAGCGGTGATCACGTGGATCGCTCGCATTGTCGATGGTGAACGGAGCTGGGAATTTCCGTTCGACGACCGCTGGCAGCAACTCTACGACGCGCTTGTCGGCATCCAGACCGCAACGCGCGAAGATCCGTTCGGTTGGAGATACGAGATCAAGAACCTTCAGGACTGAGGGCTGTGATCGCCTCTTCCCGATCCTCGTAGATCGAGAAAATTTCGTCGAGCCGAGTCAGTCGAAGCAGGCTGAGGATTCTCCGATGAGGCCGATACAGCGCCAGCCGTCGTCCTTCCTTCTCGAAGCGTTGCAGATAACCGACCAGCTCGCCGAGTCCGGTGGAGTCCACGTGGTCGATTCCCGACATATCGACCAAGACCGCCGGCACGTCGGCGGCGAGGAGATCCTGGAGATACGATGAGAACTGCTGGGCAGGCTCCCCGAAATTGATGACGCCGCGCACCGCAACAACGGTAACGCCCCTGTCCTGGGACCGTTCAATCTCCATCTGTTCTTCCCTCCGGCCGCATGTCCCGGTCGGCGCCATTGTAAGATCCGCCACACTGCAATGGCAAGCATGACTGCGGACAATGGCAGTTTTGAGTTTTAAGTTTCGAGTTTTGAGTTACGGACTCCCCCGAAACGAAGGGCGGGCTGGGTGAATAACTCAAAACTCATAACTCAAAACTCAAAACTCAAAACTCAAAACTACCTCTCCTGCCCCTAGAAAGGCCACCACCAGCGACGTCCGGTCTCCGGTTCGCCGGAAACGTCGTCCTCCGCCGCTGCTGCGAGCGCTCGCTGCCGCTCTTCGTCGTCGCGAACTACGAAGAGACAGTCGGCTTGCTCCACGTCCTCCAGCAGCTCCGGTGCCGAGTTGAGGATCGCCACGTCGAGGAATCGATCCTCCGGCAGGGCTCCGGCCACCACCTCCGACACGAGGTTGAGCGCTGGGCGTAACGACCGTACGGCTATCGGCACCAACCACACGAAGAGCGTCATCGCCGACCGATGGTCCCCGCCGACCACCTCAACGTCGGAAAGATGGGCGAAGGCAACGTCAGGGCAGCTCTCGAGGCCTTCCCGGAGCTTTTCCAGGACGTCCTCGTCGAGTGGGTTCGTCGGGCGGGTCACGCGGAGCTGTTCGTCCTGAGTCCGCACCTCTCACCACCTAGTGTGCCCCGCCATAATTGGGGTTGGGCTGGCGTTCATGCCGAGATCATAGTGCGTGACGGCCAATCCTCCAAACCTCTGTCGGCCGCATCCATCGATGGACGCAGAGGGGCGAAACAGGGTACGGTTCATCCGTGACGCCTCATCGCCGCATCATCACCATCCTGCTCGTACTTCTTCCATGGAACGGCGTGCGGGGAGAGGACCTCGAGACAGCGCTCGAGCGAGCGCGTGAAGCGGCACGCAGTCACCGATACGCCGATGTGATCACCATCCTTACCCCGTTCAACGCCCTCGTCGACCCGGAATCGCGATACATCACCGCGGCCGAGATCGGGAGGGCACTGTTCCATCTTGGAAAATATGAGGCCGCCGACCGGGCCTTTCGAGAGGCGGTGCGTCTCCATCCGGAGCGGGCCGAAACGGCCGTCTATCTCGAGGCCACCTCGTACCTCATGGGGCACCGGGAGCAGGCCATGACGATCTTCCGCGCGGTGCTCGCGAGCGGTGCCAAAGATCTCTACCTGGCGGTGACTCTGCCCGGAGAGCAACAGTTTCTCGCCGATCCGGAGGTGCAATCCATCCTCGCAGAGCACGCCGTCGTCCTCGATGTGGACGTGGAGAAGGCACGCCTGATGGGCATCACACTCGGAGACAGCCGCGCGCGCGTCACCGCGGCGCTGTCGGCGCGGTCGTCGGATCCGACCGCCGCCGCCCTCACCGCGCACGCCGGGCCGGCTCTCATCTGGGCATTCGTTTTCGATCGCGAGCAACGATTGTCGGAGATCATCCTGCAGGCGGAAAACCTCCTCAGATACACGCCCTACCGGCTGCACATGGGAAACGAGGTCGATTGGAGGGCGACACCGGCGATAGCCGCCTCCTTCTGGGGACCACCCACCGAGATGATCACGCTCGCCGACGACGGCGTCGCGATGATCTGGGATTTCGACAGCCACCGACTGACCCTCGATTTCGCCCGACCGAGGCGCCCGAGGCCTCCCGAACTTGCGGAGGGCGCTGCCGCCCTCCGCTCCGTGCGGCTGGAGGCCGATCTCGAGCCGTCTCCTGATAGGATGGACCGGTGACCATTGATCCTCCAACCCTTGCGGGCAACTTTCTCATCGCGATGCCCGGCCTTGCCGATCCCAACTTCTGGCAGTCGGTCGTGCTGCTCGGGGTGCACTCTCACGAAGAGGGGGCATTCGGTCTGGTCGTCAACCGCATGTTGGACATCGATCTCTGCGAGATCCTCCTCGAAATCGGTGAGGAACCGGTGGAGGACGAGCTGCCCGAGGTCCTCGCCGGCGGACCGGTTCAGCCGAGCCACGGCTTCGTTCTCTTCGAACGAGATGATCGTGAAGCACCAGCCGAGGAGGACATCGCCATCTCCGACACGATCTCGGTCTCCGGGAGCACCGAGACCCTGGCCCGTCTTGCCGGTGGATCGACCGGAGGCCGGTACTTTCTGTTGCTCGGCTACTCCGGCTGGCACCCCGGCCAACTGGAGCGGGAAATCGAGGACAACTCGTGGGTCGTCGCACCGCTCGACACGTCGATTCTCTTCGATGTGCCGGCTGAAGAGCGGTGGTCGGCTGCATTGAGATCGATCGGCATCGAACCCGGCACCCTGGTCGACACCGGCGCCACAGAGCCCAGTTGAGCGTCATTCGAGAGTCTGCCTGTTCGTGGTGTGAGCGCGTTCCCGACGGTGGAAAGTCAAGGGTTAAGGGTTAAGGGTCGAAATTCAGCAACCGAGTTCACCGGGGTTCCCCAAATTCAGATCTTTCCTCTTGACTCTTCACCCTTGACCTCCAAAAAGAAAAAAGCCCAGCCGATCGGCTGGGCTGTAGATTGAATTGGAA
>JAIVTZ010000123.1:0-7983 GCA_049188105.1 Deltaproteobacteria bacterium
AAAAAATGATAATCGCTTTGGGCGGGTGGTCAAATGGACCCTGTGCGCCCTGCGCCCTGCACCCTGCGCCCTGTGCGCCCTGCACCCTGCACCCTGCGCGCCCTGCACCCTGAACCCTGTACCCTGTACCCCAGCGGGCCGCTAGGCGGAAACATTCTGACGTTCAGCCGCGAACATCCTCCGCGTCCACAGCGCCAGCGCAACCGCGAGCGCGAGGAGTAGTGCACCGGTGGCCTGGTGGGCGGTGGCGATCGTCACCTCGAGGGTGGTCGGGCTGCCGACCACCGCCCGCCCCTGGGTCACGGCCAGCGCCGCGATGCCCAGGGTCACCTGTACGCCGACACCGCCGATGAGCGCCTGGCCGAGCCGCTGCACGGGCCAGGCACCGTGGTAGAGCCCCCAGGCACGGGCGCCGGCAATAACCGCCAGCATCACGACCACCGCGGCGAGGGAGATGTGGATGATCAGCCCCCACGCGAGGTGACGCTGCACCGCGCCGAGGACCAGCTGTAGCACCAGGGTCGCAATCAGCCACATCTGCATCGACCGATCTCCGGCCGCTGTCGGCCGCGGCTCGGCCGCCGGCGCCTGCCGCCACCACCGGCTGGTGACCACCGCAATGGCCACAATCAGACCGAGGAAGACCTGACCGAGGACCCCGTGGAGCACGGCCAGGGCGATGCTCGGCGCCATGTCGGTCTCGGACGTCGAAAGGGTGAAACCGCCGGTGACCCGAAGCCCGCCGAGAATGCCCTGGAAAATCACGAGGACCACAGCCACGATCGCGAGGCGTCGCAGCCAGGGGCGATCATCGGACCGCCACAAACGAACGGCGAGCACGATCGTGGTCAGACCGACCAGGGCGCCGAAGAGGCGATGCGCGTGCTCGTAGTAGATGCCGCCGGTCATCCGCGCGAGCGGGAACAGAAACATGTTCGAGCCGAAGGTGTTCGGCCAGTCGACCACCGCCAGCCCGGCCTCGTTCGAGGTCACCAGCCCGCCGGCCACGACGAGCAGGAAGGTCGCCGCCACCGCGACCTTGGCGAACAGGGCCGTCCAGTCGGCAGGATCGCTGACATGCTCCACGCGACGGCCCGGCACGACCGCGAAGCCCCCCGAAACCAGCGCGATGACGAGGATCGACCCCGGCACCCACCACAGGGCCGATGGTGCGACACCGCCGCCGTCCGCCGAGGCCAGGATGCTGCCGAGGATCAGCATGTTGAGGACGGCCGCCGCGGCGCCCACCATCACACCGGCGAGCCAGCCGTCGCCGGTGCGGAATCCGGTAGTCCATCCCCACAATGCCACCATCGCCAGCATCAATCCCAGCACGAGCCAGCTCGGCGCCATCACCGCCGGCAACCGGCAGATGTAGGCCGCCGCCCACATGGAGACTGTCATCGCAAAACCGAGGGGAAGGACGTAGCTGCGATTAGGACGGGTCGAGGTCATGGCTCACCTCCGTTTGAAATGAGGACGGCGCCGGGTACGTTATACTGCGCGGCGATCGCCGCCAATCATCGCAGATCGAGAGACAACCGGAAAGTACCGACGAGATGAATCTCCAAATCGCAGCGGGAATGGCATCGTGCGAAATTTGATTGCGGACTACCTCGAGCTCGCCAAGGCGCGCCTCGGTGCGTTGGTCGTGCTGACGGCGTTCGTCGGCTACCTGCTCGGAGCACGGGGCAACCCGTCGCTGTGGGTCGGTGCGGCAGCCGTCGTCGGCACCGCGCTGAGCGCCTTCGGGGCGAACATCCTCAACCAGTGGTGGGAGGTCGAGCGCGACAGCCGCATGCTGCGCACCCGTGAGCGCCCCCTGCCCGCCGGCCGCGTCGACCGCGACCAGGCGGCCATGTGGGGCATCGTGACGGCACTGGCGGGTCTGGTGGTACTGGCCTTCGGCACCAACTGGCTCACCACGGGGCTGTCGCTCGGGGTGATCCTCCTCTACGTGCTCGTCTACACCCCGCTCAAGGTGCTGACCCCGCTCAACACGGTCCTCGGCGCGGTCTGCGGCGCGGTGCCGCCGATGATGGGGTGGGCCGCGGCCACCGGGCGGCTCGACGCCGGTGCGTGGATTCTCGGCGGCATCCTCTTCGCGTGGCAGATCCCGCACTTCCTCGCCCTCGCCTGGCTCTACCGCGACGACTACGCCCGCGGTGGCTTCCGAATGCTGCCGGCGGTGGATGCCGAGGGCCGCCTGACTGGACGGCTGGCGGTCCTCTACGCGGCCGCGCTGCTTCCGATCACCGCCGCGCTCAGCGCCGCAGGGGTCGCCGGCGGCGCCTTCCTGGTAGCGTCGCAGGTCTTTGGTCTGGGCTTTGTCGCGCTGGGCTGGGTGTTTCTTCGCGACCGCAGCCAGCAGTCGGCACGGCGGCTCTTTCTGGCGAGCATCCTCTATCTGCCGGTGGTGCTGGGTTTGGGCGTGATCGACATGGACCATCGTCGAGACGGCGCGGCTCCGGGCGCCAAGCCCACCGTTGCGTTGCTGACCACCACGGCGTCATCGGTCGAACCGATCTCGGCGCCGGCTGCGGCCACGGAGTTCTGACCCGGTGAAGGTCCCCGCCATCATCCGCAGCGGTTGGTGGGTGGCGTTCGCGGCCGCAGCTCTGACGCTGGTTGTGGGCGCGGTGCTCGTCGCTCCCCTGTTCGACCGCGCACCCGGCGGTTCCCAAGGAGCCGATTTCGATCTCGCGGACACCACCGTGCCGAGAAAATACATCGTTCGCGCCATGAACCGCGATGGCGTTCGGGCGCTGGTGGCGCCGGCAATGGTCGACGCGGCCGAGGTGGACCGATTCAACCGCGAGGAGCGCGGCAAGATGCTGGTGCCCGACGATCGGGTCATCGGGGTCGAGATCTCGGGTGATGCCCGCGCCTACCCTCTGCGGCTGATGCGCTGGCACGAGGTTGTGAACGATGTGGTCGGCGGCGAGCCCATCGCCGTCACCTACAGCCCACTGTGTGACAGCGTTGCAGTCTTCAGCCGGGAGCTCGACGGCATCGAGGTCGAGCTCGGAGTTTCGGGACTGCTGTACAACTCCAACACCCTGCTGTATGACCGCCGGACGGGACCGCCTGCCACGCCGCTGTGGACCCAGCTCGACGGGCGCCCGGTCGCCGGTCCCGCGCCCGGCACCCGCCCCCAGCTGGCTCTGCGTCCCGCAAGCCTGACCACCTGGGCAGCCTGGCGGGCACGCCACCCGGCCACCGGGGTGCTGGCGCCGCTGCCGGAAATGAAGAGGCCCTACAAACGCGATCCCTACCACTCCTACTTCGGCTCCGACCTTCTCAGGTTTCCCGTCGACCCGCTGCCGCCGGCAGAGGGCCTTTCGCTCAAGGACCGTCTGGTCATCGTCACCGTCGATGGAGAGGACACCGCATTTCCACTTCCGGCGCTGGCTGCGACGGCCGGAGCACGGTCGGGCTCCGTCGAAGTGACGGCGCAAGGTCTGGCCCTGCGCCTCCGCTTCGATGCCGATCTGGGAGTCGCCGATGTGGAGCCGCTTGGCGACCCCAACCGTCTGTCGGCGGTCCGCTACTCCTTCTGGTTCGCGTGGTACGCCCTGGGAGGAACGACTCCTGTTATGATCCCCGGCGCCGGGTGAGTCCCGGAGCATTCAATCAGTCGCGCGGAGGAGCTTGATGACCGTCCAGATCGAGAAATTCACCTACGACGACGCCATCGTCCGCAAGTTCACGCTGATGACCCTCATCTGGGGCGTGGTTGGGATGTTGGTTGGGATCATCGTCGCCCTCGAGCTCGCGGCGCCGGTCTTCAACTTCGAGCTGCCGTGGATCTCTTTTGGCCGCCTGCGCCCGCTCCACACCAACGCCGTGATCTTCGCCTTCACCGGCAACGCGATCTTCGCCGGCGTCTACTACTCGATACAGCGGCTTCTGAAAGCCCGGATGTTCTCCCAGACGCTGAGCGCCGTCCACTTCTGGGGCTGGCAGTTGATCATCGTCGCCGCCGCCATCACCCTGCCGCTGGGCATCACCCAGGGCAAGGAGTACGCCGAGCTCGAGTGGCCGATCGACATCGCCATCGCGGTGGTGTGGATCGTCTTCGCGATCAACGTCTTCGGCACCATCGCCAAACGCCGCGAGCGCCACATCTACGTCGCGATCTGGTTCTACATCGCGACCATCGTCACCATCACCCTTCTCCATGTCTTCAACAACCTCGCGATGCCGGCAGGGCTGTGGCGCAGCTATCCGATCTACGCCGGGGTCCAGGACGCATTCATGCAGTGGTGGTACGGCCACAACGCGGTCGGTTTCCTTCTGACCACCCCGCTCCTCGGCATCATGTACTACTTCCTGCCCAAGGCCGCGAATCGGCCGGTCTTCTCATACCGCCTGTCGATCATCCACTTCTGGTCGCTGGTCTTCCTCTATATCTGGGCCGGCCCCCACCACCTCCACTACACCGCCCTCCCGGCCTGGGCCTCGACCCTCGGCATGGTCTTTTCGGTGATGTTGTGGATGCCGTCGTGGGGCGGGATGCTCAACGGCCTCCTGACCCTGCGCGGGGCATGGGACAAGGTGGCGTCGGATCCGGTGCTCAAGTTCTTCGTGGTTGCGATCACGTTTTATGGCATGTCCACCTTCGAGGGGCCGCTGCTGGCGATCAAATCGGTGAATCTGCTCTCCCACTACACCGACTGGACGATCGCCCACGTCCACGCGGGCGCCCTCGGCTGGGTCGGCTTCCTCATATTCGGCATGATCTACTGGCTGCTGCCGCGCCTGTATCAAACCGAGCTGTGGAGCAAGGGCCTGGCCGAGGCCCACTTCTGGATCGGAACGATCGGGATTCTCCTCTACATCGTCTCCATTTATGCCGCCGGTCTCACCCAGGGCCTGATGTGGCTCGCCTTCGACTCCGAGGGCTACCTCAAGTACGGCGATTTCATCGAGACCACCCTGCGTCTGATCCCGATGTACTGGGTGCGGGTGATCGGCGGCCTCGCCTACTTCACCGGCGTGCTCATGCTGGGAGTGAACTTCTTCATGACCTGGCGCAACCGCCCCGCCACCTATGAGGTCCCGGTGCACGAGGCGCCGGCGCTTTCCAAGACCTTCCACGAGCGTCCGGAGCCGGTTCTGCCGCTGGAGGCCGGGCACGTTCATGTCGCTGATATGGGCTACAAGCTCGAGCGCTTCTTCTCCACCGTGTGGCACCGCCGCTGGGAGGGGCTGCCCGTGAAGTTCACGATCGCGGTCACGATCACGGTGGTGGTGGCCTCGCTCTTCGAGATCATCCCGACCTTCCTCATCAAGTCCAACGTGCCGACCATCGCCACCGTGACGCCCTACACCCCGCTCGAGCTGGTCGGGCGCGACATCTACGTCTCCGAGGGCTGCTATAACTGCCACTCGCAGATGATCCGTCCCATCCGCGCCGAGACCGAACGCTACGGCGAGTACTCCAAGGCCGGCGAGTTCGTCTACGATCACCCCTTCCAGTGGGGCTCGCGCCGCATCGGCCCCGATCTGCAGCGGATCGGCGGCAAGTACCCCGACCTGTGGCACGTCCGCCACATGGACGACCCGCGCGCCATCACCGCCGGCTCGATCATGCCGGCCTACCCGTGGTTGCTGACCGCCGACCTCGACTTCGACGAGGTGCCGCGGTCGATGCGGGCCAACCGCGCGGTCGGCGTGCCCTACAGCGACGATGAGATCTCGAATGGGATCGTCATGGCCCACGAGCAGGCCGACGCCATCGCCGACGAGATCGTCGTCCAGGGCGGCCCGGAAAACCTCGGGGGCAAGCGGATCGTGGCCCTCATCGCCTACCTGCAACGTATGGGCACCGACATCTCAAAGCCCGAGGAGGTAACGATCGAGATCGAGGAGGCCATCGCGCCGGACGGTGACGAGACCATCGAGGCGATCGTCGCCGAGGAGGGGTCATGAGCCTGTCCGATATCATGAGCGCCGCCGGGCTCACGTCGTGGGCCGAGATCGGCCTGATACTGTGCTTCGCCACCTTCTCGGTGATCGTCGTCTGGGTCTACGGGGTGCGGCGAAAGGCCTCCTACGAGCACCTGAGCGAGCTTCCCCTCGAAGATGACACAGAGGTTGGGCGCACGCCCGCGAAAGGAGGGCATCCCTCGTGAGCACCGAGAGCACCGAACACCTCGAAGGCGAACCGGAGGTCCTCGACCAGGAGCGCATTCTGGACCACAGCTACGACGGCATCCAGGAGTACGACAACCCGCTGCCGGGGTGGTGGCTGGCGATTTTCTGGGTGACCATCATCTTCTCGCCGCTCTATATCCTCTACTTCCACTTCGGAAGCGGTCTGCTGGCCACCGAACGCTACGACGAGGAGATGATCGCCTTCTTCGACAAGCAGGCGGAGCAGCTCCTGGCCCTCGGCGAGGTCTCCGAGGGAACTCTGGTCGATCTGATGACCGATCAGAGCATGATGAACGCCGGCCGCAAGGTCTTCCAGTCCAAGTGCGCCACCTGCCACGGCGTATTCGGCGAGGGCGGCATCGGCCCCAACCTCACCGACGAGTACTGGCTCCACGGCGGCCAGCTCATGGACATCTACAAGACGGTGCGTGAGGGTGTGACCTCGAAGGGCATGCTCGCGTGGGAGCGCCAGCTGCGCCCGGCCCAGCTGATGGCGGTCAGCGCCTACGTGGGCACCCTGCTCGGTAACCAGGCGCCCAACCCGAAGGCGGCGCAGGGTGAACACATCGTGCGCCTCGCACCTTTGCCCTCGGACGACGTCGAGGCCGGCAGCGAGGACCCGGACGCCGAGGTCGAGGCCGAGCCGGCCGCTTCGTAAACGAGCAGGGAAGCCGATGGCCGTCACCTCGAACGCACCAGAAGCTCAGGAGCGAGTGCTGTCGACCCTCAACCGGGACGGCACCCGGCGCTGGATCCGTCCCAAGCTCTCGCGCGGCCGCTACTACCGGCGGCGGCTGATCACCGCGTGGTCGCTCATCATCACCTTCACGCTGATCCCGATCCTCAAGCTGAACGGCAAGCCGCTGATGCTCCTCGATGTGCCGAAGCGCGAGTTCACCTTCTTCGGCGCCACCTTCCTCCCCACCGACACCTTCCTCCTGATGCTGCTGCTGTTTTCGATCTTCATCGGCATCTTCCTGGTCACCGCCGTCCTCGGTCGGGTGTGGTGCGGCTGGGCCTGCCCGCAGACCGTGTACATGGACTTCGTCTACCGGCCGCTCGAAATCCTCATCGAGGGCGGGCGCAGCCGCCAGATGCGACTCGACGCCCAGGGGCCGGACGGCCGGCGCATCCTCAAGTACGTGGTCTTCCTCCTCGTCTCGGCCTTTCTCGCCAACACCTTCCTCGCCTACTTCGTGGGCTGGGATCGGCTGCTGACCTGGATGACCCACTCGCCGGCCGCACACCCGGCGGCATTTCTGCTGATGGCCGGAACCACCGCCCTGATGTTCTTCGACTTCGCCTACTTCCGCGAGCAGACCTGCATCGTGGCCTGCCCCTACGGCCGCTTCCAATCGGTGCTCCTCGACCGCCGGTCGCTGATCGTCGGCTACGACGCCGGCCGCGGCGAGCCGAAGGCGCCGTGGCGCAAGAAGGAGGAACGGTCGGCGGGCGACTGCATCGATTGCGGGCTCTGCGTCAGCGCCTGTCCGACCGGCATCGACATCCGCGACGGGCTGCAGATGGAGTGCATCCACTGCACCCAGTGCATCGACGCGTGCGATGCGGTGATGGATCGCGTCGGCCTCCGCCGCGGTCTGGTCCGCTACACCTCGCAGGCCGAGCTCGCCGGCGACAGGCGCTCCTTTCTGCGGCCACGGGTCGTGGTCTACTCGGCCATTCTTGCGGTGATGTTCGGCGCCCTTGGCTTCGCCCTTGCCGGTAAGCAAACCGCCGATGTCACCCTCCTGCGCGGGCTCGGCGCCCCGTTCACCGTTCTTCCCGACGGCAGGGTCTCGAATCAGATCCGGATCAAGATCGCCA
>JAIVTZ010000124.1:0-7865 GCA_049188105.1 Deltaproteobacteria bacterium
GAAGCGCCGTCGCAGCGAGCCCGAAGCCCGCGAAAAAGGCAGTGAAACGCCGCCGGTCGATGCCGTGGGTGTTGTCGGTCATCATCCCTCCTTCGAATCAGTTGATGAGGTAAAAGCTCTCCTGGCGCGGGACGAAGAACCGCCACCCCTCATCGGTCAGGTGAACCGGATCCTCCTCCATGATCCAGACCTTCTTGTCATCCCACTGGGGAATCTCGTCGGCAATATTGAACTCCATCGCCAGGTGGGAGCCGGCTCGCAGATTCCTGGGCTGCTCCGTGCCGGCATCGGCCCTCTTGGCGGCGCGGAAATCGATGCTCGCACCGAGGCCGTGTCCCTGGTTGCCGAGCGGGTGGCTGTAGATCATCGCTTCGATGCCGAGCTTCTCCATCTCGGCCATCGTCTCGTTGTAGACTTCGCCGGCCGCTTTGCCGGGCCGGGAGATGCGACTCATCACGTCCTGCAGCGTGTTGGCCTTGGCCAACGCGTCCTTGAACCCCTGCGGCACCTCGGTCTCGCCCTCGCGCAACACATAGGCCATCTTCTGCCAGTCGGTGTTGAGGCCCATGTAGGTGAAGCCGATATCCATGTGCAGCAGATCGCCGCGCTCGATGACCGTGTCGTCCGGCGCCACCGCAAGAAAGCCGCGCGAGGTGGGGTTGTCCACGTTCCTTCGCTGAACCCGGATGTCGGGCGGGAACCACGGCTCGACGCCGTAGTCCCAGTACCGGTCGACGATCCACGAGCGGACGTCGCCGACGGTGGTCTCGCCGGGCTCGATCACCTCGTTGGAGAACGCTCTCCGTCCGAGCTCGTCGGTGAGCTCGACCGCCGTCCGATAGTGCTCCACCTCGGCAGGGATACGGGTGTCGAGGTACTCCTCGATGAGGTCCGCGGCACTGACGAAGCGCGCCCGCGCCTCCTCGCCGAGAATATCCGACAGCCACCGGAAGGAGGCCAAGGTGAGGCTCCGAGTGACCCCGCGCCGCCCGTCGATGGAGAGCGCGATGGTCTGCGGATCGTGCTCGGCATAGAGCTCCGGCAGAACCTCTTTGGCGGGGCGCGGGTCGTCCGGGCTCTCGAAGAACCGCCTCAGATGCTCGCTCGCGTAGCCGCTGATCGCCACCCGCCGCAGCCCGGCTTCGCCCGCATCGACGAAAACGAAGACATCGCGGTTGCCGACGTATACCTCGGGCGGCGCCACGAACTCGGTCAGGGGGTCGTCGTGGAACTCCTCGTTGACGACGATCCACATGTCGATGTCATGCCGCCGCATCATGTCGAGCAATAGGCCGTGGTGGGTCTCGAGCCAGCCCTCACGAACCTCGAGCTGCTCGGACGGCGGCAGGAGCCTCGCCAACTCGGTCTCCGGCGCGGCAACATATCCGCACGCAACCACAAACAGCACCGCACCCAACAACACGGTAGACCGCGCCGCCTTCGCCATGACTGTCCTCAGAGTCGTGCCCGTGCCCGATGTGATGCCCGGCAACGGCCGGCGTCTCAATCCTTCCTCCCCGGCAGCTCCTTCACATACACATCCTGCTTGGAGTACGGGATCTCGATGCCCGCCGCATTGAACGCCTTGTACACGTTGACATGGAGGGCGTCGAGCACCCGCCCGCGGTACACCGGCTCGTCAATCCAGGCCAAGAGCTCGAAGAGAAGGCCCGATGACCCGAACTCGCGGAACCGAACCCTGGGTTCAGGGGTGTCACACAGATGGCCGACTCCCTCGATACAGCCCATCAGCACCTCGCGAACCTGGTCCACGTCGGACCCGTAGGCCGCCTCGACCTTGACCCTGACCCGCATCTTCTCGTGCGGACCGCCGGTCTCGTTGACGATCTGGGCGTTGGCGATGACCGCGTTGGGGACCGTGACCTCGATGTCGTCACGGGTCAACAGCCGGGTCGAGCGCATCCCGATCTCGATGACCTGACCCCGGATTCGCTCGTCGAGAACCACGAAGTCCCCCACCTTGTACGGCGAGTCGGCAACGATGAAGATGCCCGAGAACAAGTTCGAGAGCGTGTCCTTTGCGGCAAAGCCAACCGCGATGCCGACGATCCCCGCCGAGGTCAGCCACGAGGTGAGCGGAATGTCCCACGCGAGGCACACGACGTACAGGAACCCACCGACCACCATCACCTTCAGGATCATGTCGAAGAGGGGAAGGGTCTTCGGCTCGATCGACCTGATCTGATCCACCCGGTCGCTCACGATCCCGAGCACCACCCTCCCGACCCGCATAATGGCCACCGCCCACAGGAGGCCGATGACCGTCTGGATGACGCCGAGAACGATGAAGTCGACGTGGGACGGCGCCTTGAACTCGAGGTGGGCCAGCATGACCCCCACCAGCACGATCGTGAACACGACCGGACGACGCAGCTCGCGAGCAATCCGGTCGTCGACATCGGTTGCGGTCCTGCGGGTCATCGCCCGCACAACGGTCGTGAATAGGATGCGTACGAGGACGGCCAGGACGATCGTGGCGACGAGAATAAACAACTGGCGCAATCTGGGGTCCGCGCCGACCATCGACAACCACTCGCCGATATTCATGACCGCTCCTCTCCGAGATGGCGATACCGCCATGACGACGCCGCAGTATATCTCCGAAGGTACTTTGTTACACTGTCGCTGCGACTCGACAGACATGACCGCAGGGGCGGAATCAGCCCATGCCAGAATTCGTCCAACCGAGGGAGGCCGATCCGATGAGGTTTGTGGACTACCGCAACATACACGAGATGCTCATGGCCACTGTCGATCGCTGGGGAGACAGCCCGGCGTATCGGACGATACTCGACAACGGGGAGACCACCCCGGTTACCTGGGCCGAGTTCCACGACGACGTGCGGCGGGCAGCCAAGAGCCTTATCGCCCTCGGTCTCGAAAAGGGCGACAAGGCCGACATCCTGAGCTACAGCAACTACCGCTGGGTACTCACCGATGTGGCGTGTGCTTCCGTCGGCTCGTGCGCGATCGGCATCTATCACTCGCTCCTTGCAAAGGACGTCAGGTATATCGTCGACCACTCCGACGCCGTCCTCATTTTCGCAGAGGACGAGTCCCAGCTCGACAAGCTGTTGTCGATCCGCAGCGAAATCCCGGACGTTCGGAAGGTAATCCTGTTCTCCGGCACGCCGCCGGACGACGACTGGGTGATGAGCTATGAAGACTTCCTCGATCTCGGCGCCGGAGTTCCGGACAAGGTGCTCGACGCGCGGATCGAAAACGTCGGCGCCGACGACGTGGCGACCATCGTTTACACTTCCGGGACCACCGGCATCCCCAAGGGCGCGGTTCTCACCCACGACAACATCACCTTCACCGCTCAGTCCGTGTGGGGCTCGGTCGAAAGCCATGACGGCGACGAGACACTGCTCTTTCTTCCCCTCGCCCACATCTTTGCCCGCACCCTCGTCTTCACCGCGATGGCGGCGGGGTCCTCGACCACCTTCGCGCGGAGCATCGAGACGATCGGCGAGGACTTCAGGATTGCCCGCCCGCACTGGTTCCCGAGCGTGCCCCGTATCTATGAGAAGGTCCACACCAAGATCATCTCCGGGGCCGAGGCCAAGGGCGGACTGGCGCTCAAGATCTTCAAGTGGGCATGCCGGATCGGAGATCGGGTCAGCGATCTCAAGCTCGCCAAAAAACCGATCCCACCTCTGTTGAATCTGCAGTACGGCCTGGCCACAAAGCTCGTTTTTTCAAAGGTGCAGGAGGCCCTGGGTGGCCGTGTCCGCTGGTGCATCTCGGGCGCCGCGCCGCTGAACCCCGAAATCGCCAAGTTCTTCCACGGCGCGGGAGTGCTGATCGTCGAGGGCATCGGGATGACCGAGAACACCTCGTTCACCAACCTCAACCGATACGACAACTACCGATTCGGCTGGGTCGGGCCGACCGGGCCGGGCATCGAGCAGAAGATCGGCGACGACGGCGAGGTCCTCTACCGCGGCCGCAACATCATGCGCGAGTACTACAAGATGCCCGCCGAAACCGCCGAGACCCTGACTCCCGACGGCTGGCAGCTCACCGGCGACCTCGGCGAGATCGACGACGAAGGCTTCCTCAAGATCACCGGTCGCAAGAAGGACCTGATCATCACCGCCGGCGGCAAGAACATCGCGCCGTCCGCCATCGAGGGGCTGATCGCCACTTCCAAGTACATCAGCCAGGTATGCGTGATCGGCGACCGGAGGAAGTACCTGACCGCGCTCATCACCGTCGACGCGGACAACGTCAAGGCGTATGCCGAGGAGCAGGGCCTCGCGACCGACAGCCTCGAGGACCTCTTGAAGAACCCGCAGATCGTGGACCTCATCCAGAGCGTCATCGACGAGAAGAACGAGGAGCTGGCCTCCTTCGAGTCCATCAAGGCATTCCGGCTTCTCGACGAGTTCACGATCGAGAACGACCTCCTGACCCCGACCATGAAGGTCAAGCGGAATGTAGCCCTCGAGCGCTTCGCGGACCAGGTTGAGGAAATGTATAAGGAGAGTTAGGAATTCGGAATTAGGAATGCCGGACATCCGGGCATTTCGGATTTCGGATTTGCCACCCATCCCTCCCGGGTTGAACCACAGAGACACAGAGGCACAGAGAGCGCACAGAGCCACACACATCGCAAACACCAAGACACAAAGACACGAAGGCATCACAAAGCTACCATCGCAAAGAGCCCGCAGATCACGCAGATAACGCAGATGGCCGTTCTCGAGACCCAGGCACATGGCGAGGTCCCAGCCGTCGCCGAACGACGGCCGGGGACCACTGGGCCGGACAATCGCTTCGGACGCAAGCGTCCGGCGCGATGTCACGGCCCAGCGGCCTGCGCTCTCGAAGAGCACAGGCCTCGCCACTCCTCCTCCCCTGTTGCTCGATGGATGGCGCCATCCCTCCCATCAAAGAGAATGGGCAGGCGGAACCGACGCGCCCCCGGCGCGTCGGCCGGTGGAAAGTACGGCGGCGACGGACGCTTGCGTCCGGAGTGGACGTGCTTCCCACCGGGGGCGGTGATCGTCAGATCGCCGACTGTTCCGCCGTCAATCCCCGGTACCGCTTAACCGTTTCTGTGGGATCTTCCTTGCGTAATCTGCGTTATCTGCGTGATCTGCGGGCAAATTGCGATGGTGCGCGGCCTTCGTGTCTTCGTGTCTTCGTGTTTGCGATGTTCTCTGTGTCTCTGTGCCTCTGTGGTTCAACACGTGGGCATGCGGGCGCAGAAACGACATTGGGCAGGGCATAATGTCGGCAGCGAAAGGAGACATTCCCTGGGATGAAGGCACTCATCGCCGTGATCGTGCTGACGGCACTGGCCCTGGTTGGGTCTCGCCGGGCGTTTGTCTCGAGGAAGCTCCCGTTTGCCGTCCAGACCTTCTTCACCGGCGCCGAGTTCATCATCATCGGCCTCCTCCTCGGAAGCGACTTCCTCAACGTCATCGACGATGCCACCCTCGAGCTCCTGCGACCGTTCGTATGCGTGATTCTCGGTTGGGTCGGCTTCTTGTTCGGCCTCCAGTTCGACCGACGGACGGTGAACAACCTCCCCGGCGGGTTCCTCGCCGTGTCGGCCATCGAGGGCGTGGTCACGTTGGCTGCGGTGCTGCCGGTGGCGTGGTACCTGCTGATGAAGAGCACGAACGCCGCCCCCGACGTCATCGCCATCGCGGCCGTCACGCTTGCCGCGTCGGCGGCCTGCACGGGTCTGACGGCGCTGGCGCTGGTCGAAAAACGAGGGCGGCCTGGTTCGCGTCCCATGATGACCCTGCTTCGATTCATCTCCAGCCTCGACCCGGCGGTGGGCGTGATCGCGGCCGGTGTCGGTCTCTCGCTCTTCGCCGCACACCCCTTCGACGCGGTCAGCTTTCCGATGACCCTGCAGTGGCTCGTGATCTCGGTGTGCCTGGGGTTCGTGACAGCCTGGATCTTCGTCTCCTTGAGCCTGACGCGGACCAGCCAGGCGGAGCTCACCGTCTACCTCCTCGGAACCATCGCCCTGGCCGGCGGTATCGCCTTCGCCCTCCATCTCTCGGCTCTGTTCGTGAGCTTCGTCTGCGGACTCGTGGTCGCGAATCTGACCCATGTGGGTTCGATCCGGGGGCGCGTGATGACGATCATGGCCCACGGCGATCGCTTCCTCTACCTCCTGCTTCTCGTGCTGGCCGGCGCCTACTGGAAGCTCCCCGATATTCGGGTGTTTTTCGCGGCCCTGGTTTATGTCGGGGTCCGTCTGGTCGGGAAAGTGGCTGGAGGCTATCTCTCGACTCGCCGGCTGGCACGACACCACGCTGTCCCACCCCTGATAGGGCTCGGTCTGGTCTCGCAGGCCGGGATGGGGCTGGCGATCATCGTCGAGCTCCGGTTCGTGGTCGATGAACCCTTGACCGAGGCGGTGATGAGCATCGCGATCCTGGCGATCATCATCAACGAGCTCCTGGCGCCGTGGCTTGCGATCCGGACCGCCGGACGGGCGGAGGGGAGCGTCTCGTGATCCGCCGCCTCATCACCCTCTCCGCCGTCGGCGTCCTCGTGTGGCTGCTGCTCAGAATGATCGAAATCTCGCCCTCGGCGGCACCCGCCGAGAGCACCTTCATGTTGGGGTTCGCCCTCCTCTCGGCAGCCCTTCTCGGCGAAATCGTCGAGCATCTCCGCCTGCCGCGGATCACCGGCTACATCCTTGCGGGAATCCTCTTCGGCCCGTTCGCCGCCAACCTCCTCTCGTCACGGGTTCTGGAGCCGCTGAGCGCGCTCAACGACATGGCCTTCGCCTTCATCGGTCTCGCCGCCGGCGCGGAGCTCAAGCTCGCGACCCTCAAGGGGCGGTGGAGGAGCATCGTCCTTCTCATCGTCTGCACCGCCACCGTGGTGATGATCGGTGTCGGCGGGTTCTTCTTCGTGACCGCTTCGTGGAAATCTCTTCTCGGCGACCTGCCACCCCTCCAGATTCTGGCGGTGGCCGGCATGGTGGGTGTGATCGCGGCCGCACGGTCGCCCTCGTCGGCGATCGCGATCATCGCCGAGACCAAGGCCGACGGCCCCTTTTCGGAGACCATCCTCGGGGTCTCCGTGGCCATGGACATTGTGGTCATCTGTCTCTTCGCGGTGGCGACCGCGGTCGCCGGAATGGCGTTCGCGCCCGAGCAGGGTCTCGACCTCGTGTTCGTATTCGAAGTGACCGGCGAGATCGCGCTGTCGATCGCCCTCGGCGTGCTGCTGGGCGCAATCATGGGCCTCTACCTGAAGCGCAAGGGCCCCCAGGTCTCCCTGGTAATCGTCGGCCTCTGTTTCCTGGTCTACCGATTTTCGGAGATCGTGGGCCGCTACCTGGAGGAGACCCACGATCTCGGAGTCGGCCTGGAACCACTCCTGATCTGCGCCGCGGCCGGATTCACGATCCAGAACCTCTCACATCAGGGAACCCGCCTCCTCGGCGCCATGGACCGCATCGCCCTCCCGGTGTATGTGGTCTTCTTCACCATGGCCGGGGCGCGGCTCGACCTCGGCGCGTTGGCCACGAGCTGGGGCATCGCCCTGGCCATAGCCGGGTTCCGGATCGCGATGATCATGCTCGGCACGCGGCTGGCGACCTCGCTCGCCGGTGACCCCGAGGATTTCCGCCGTTACTGCTGGTTGGGATTCGTCACTCAGGCCGGTCTGAGCCTGGCCCTGATCTCTCAATTCGAAAGCAGGTTCCCCGACTGGGGGACCGGCCTCGCAACCATCCTGGTGGCCGTCGTCGCCATCAATCAGCTGATCGGGCCGGTAGCGTTTAAGATGGCACTGGAGAAGGTGGGCGAGGCCCGGAAAGGTACGTTATGAGGCTCACTGATTTTCTGTCGCCGGAGACAATC
>JAIVTZ010000125.1:0-7914 GCA_049188105.1 Deltaproteobacteria bacterium
CACCTGCAGCCGTTGGGGAGAGGTTGGCCGCCATTCCGAATTCCGAATTCCGAATTCGAACTGTCCTCAGTTCGAGAGCAGCTTGACGCTCCCCGACGAGGTGTCGACCTCGATGTCCACCGCTTCGGGCCCACCGTCGAACTGGAGGTTGTTCTTCTCCCTCATGAACCCCGGGAAGTCGCTGTGGATGCCGCCCGAACTCACGTCCACCGAGCCCGCGAAGACGGTACCAGCTGGAAAGCTCAGGGTGACGCCGCCCGAGCTCGCGCCCGCCCGAACCTTGGCGCCCGCCGGGATCGCGTCCCACTGCGCGGTAATGCTGCCCGAGGAGGAGTCGAAGCTGGCGTTGCCGAGCAAACCGGTCAGATTCGTGCTGCCGGAGGAGGTGTCGACCTTTGCCTTGTGTGCACCACCGCTCAGCCGTGCAGAACCCGAAGAAGCATCGGCCGTGAACACGTCCAGGGGCCGCCTCACAATAGCCCGTACCGAGCCCGACGAGGTGTCGGAGTGCAGCTCGCGCATCGCTCCGTCGACCGTCAGGCTGCCTGAGGATGCGTCGAAGCGAATGACGGCATCGCCGAAGTCGCCCGAAATCACGGCGCTGCCGGAGGAGGAGTCCACCACGAGGTCCATTCCGGGAGGCATCTTCACCGTCACGCGGCCCTTGGCCGATACCGACTTCCAGCTGAATCCCTTCTTCCTGGTGGAGCGGATGATGAGCTTGTTCCCCTCCTCGAGAAACTTCGGTTGCAGCTCGCTGAGGGCTTTCTTCGAGCTGCTCCCGCTGCCCTTGACCTCGATTTCCACCGAGACATCGATCGTGTCCCCCGGTCGGGCCTCGACCTCGACGGTGTGAAACGAGACGTCCACTACCACCGTGGCACCGGGGCGCGCGTCAAAACTGTGCTCCTGGTGGAGCTCGATGCCGGCGCCGGCGCCCGCGGCGAAGAGCGAAATTACGGCGAAAACAGTCAGAACAGGGCGTACACGCATGTCGATGCCTCCGTTTCGTTGGTCGCTGAGAATAATTGTACGGTTTCTCGTGTCATCGTTCAGTCGAGCTGGAAGGAGAAATTTCTCCCATCCCGGTTGATCACCCTCACCTGAATCGACGACGTAACGGTCTTGTCGATCGTGGTCGTCTTGCCGAGCAGACAGTCGGCCACCGCCCAGGGCATCGTCGCCTCGATACGGCCCGAGCCCGCGCCGCTGATTTCGAGATCCAATCGGCCGCCCCGTCGGCGGGCCGCGATGGTCGTTTCGCCGTCCCGAATAGAAGCTCTTGATCGCGGGCCGGCCTGATCGAGCTCCTGCAGCAATCGCCTCATCCCGGTGTCGATCTCACCCTGACAATTGAGGTCGGAGCCGATGAGCTCCTCCATCAGACCGCGGGCGACCGCTGCCGACACCGCCACCCTGATTTCCTGGTCGTTAACGTCGATATTGAGGTCGGACTTCGGCTCGGAGCTTGCGCACGTGAATGCAAACACAGTGAGCACGACCACGGCTCCGATTCGTATCGAACCAACGATAGATCTCATCGGCTTCCTCCCGCCTGCCAAGTACAACGCGAAGACGCCGGAATGGTTCGCTCAGTCGAACTCGAACACACGCAGTAGATTCGTCGAGCCTGACACGCCGAGGGGAAGGCCGGCGGTGATGACGATCCGGTTGCCGGGAACATCGAGGCCGTAGGCGGCAAGCGTTTCCCTCATCTCGGCGCCGAGGGTGCCGAAGTCCGTGGTCTCTTCGACCTTGGCCGCCATCACGCCCCACGAGAGGGTCAGCTGCCGCACCACGGCATCGAACGGTGTCACGGCGAGCACCGGGGCTGCGGGTCGCAGGCGGGCCACCAGACGCGCGGTGGCGCCGGAGGCGGTGGTGGTAATGATGGCGGCGGCGCCGATCGAAGCCGCGAGCTCGCAGGCGGCACGGCTGATGGCGCCGGTGAGCTCGGGGACGGATGGCGAGCTCGAGTCCGCGATCATCCTCGAGTGATCGATTTCAGGTTCGGCCTGAAGCGCAACCCGGTCGAGAACTCGGACGGCTTCGGTGGGGTAGTGGCCGATCGCCGTCTCCTCGGACAGCATGACCGCGTCGGTGCCGTCGAGGACCGCGTTGGCGACGTCCGAGGCCTCGGCCCGCAGGGGGCGGGGGCTGTCGACCATTGAGCGCAACATCTGGGTTGCGGTGATCACCGGCAGACCGGCGCGGCGGGAGGCCGCGATGATCCGCTTTTGGATCATGGGCACCTGCTCCGGCGGCATTTCGACCCCGAGATCGCCACGAGCCACCATCACGCCGTCCACCGCCTCGAGGATCAGATCGAGGCGCTCCACCGCCTGCGGCTTCTCGATCTTGGCGATCAGAAGAGGGGGTTGCTCGAGACCCGAGAAGCGGTCCCGCACCGGCGCCAGGTCGTCCTCGTGGCGCACGAACGAGAGGGCGACGAAGTCCACACCCTCTTCGAGGCCGACCTCGAGATCGGAGCGGTCCTTGTCGGTGAAGGCCGGGACCCGCAGATTGGCCTGCGGGAGGTTGACCCCCTTGCGAGAGGTTAGGGCGCCTCCGATGACGACGTCACACAGCAGGCGGTCGGCGGTGACCTCGCGCACCTCCAGCTCCACCAGTCCGTCCGCGAGCAGAATGCGCTCCCCGGCGCCGACGTCTTCGAGAAGGTACTTGTAGCTGACGGGGAGGACCCCTTCCCCAGCTTGGCCGTCGACCCCGAGGGCCACCGTGGACCCGGCGTTCAGCTCGATTCCGCCTTCGGGCAGCTCACCGAGCCGGATCTTGGGCCCGCCAAGGTCCTGGAGGATGCCGACCTCGCGGCCCGCCTGTTGCGCGATCTTGCGGATTCTGCGAATTGTCCGGCGGTGGGTCTCGCGGTCGCCGTGCGAAAAGTTGAGCCGGACCACGTCCATTCCGGCCTCGAGAAGCGCGGCAATCCCATCGGCCGAGTCTGTCGCCGGTCCGAGAGTGCAAACGATCTTGGTCTTTCGTCTCATCAAGATTCCTCCGCGCCATCCTACCCTGTCCGCGCCCGTCTCCGTCTCCGTGCCCGGGTTCTGCCCGTCCCCGCGCCCGCTTCCGTGCCTGCGCTCCAGCGAGTCGCCACCGCGAGAGGATGCCACGCCGACTCAACGCTCCGGATAGAGGATGACGACCGGAGTGGAGCCAATACCTAATACCTTCCTGGCGACGAAGCCCTCCGCAACAGCGCCACGCCGACTGGGGGCTCCGGGAAGGGGTTGTAGCTTGGGGACGGCAAATTCGAAATTCGAAATTCGAAATTCGAAATTTCCTTTGCCTCCTCTATGCGAGAATGCACCGACATGGTAGACGCCGATCTGAACCGTGACGTGATCGCTCGCGTCCGTGAGGCGACGGATCTCGTCGAGGTCGTGGGAGACCACGTCCGGTTGAAAAAAAGAGGCCGAAGCTGGGAGGGCTTGTGCCCGTTCCACGAGGAGAAAACGCCGTCGTTCTCGGTCGACGCCGAGAAGGGACTGTACTACTGCTTCGGCTGTCACCAGGGCGGCGACGTCTTCAAGTTCCTCATGCAGCTCGAGAACCTCAGCTTTCCGGAGTCGGTGGAGCGGCTGGCACGCCTCTACGGCGTTCAGCTGCCGCCGCGAAGCCCCGAGGCCAGGCGGCGTCGGGAGGAGGGCGAGCGCCAACGCGCGCTGCTCGAGGAGGCGCAGCACTTCTTCAGCGAATGCCTCGAGCAGGCGGAGGGATCGGCGGCGCGGAGCGAGCTCGAGCGACGGGGATTTACCAAAGACCGGTGGCGCGACTACGGATTCGGTTATGCGCCGGACGAATGGCGGCGGCTGGTCGAGCACATGTCCCGCCGCCATCCCGAGGGTGCGCTGGTCGAGTGCGGTTTGGCGGTGCGGCCCGAAAGCGGCACGGCGCCCTACGACCGATTCCGTAACCGCCTCACCTTCCCCATCCGCTCCGGTGACGGAACGCTCATCGCCTTCGGCGGCCGCATCCTCGACGACGGTGAACCCAAGTATCTCAACAGTCCCGAGAGCGCGGTTTTTCGGAAACGGTCGACGCTCTTTTTTCTTGACCGTGCGCGGCGGGCAATGGCCGACGAAGGACGGGCGCTGATTGTGGAAGGCTACTTCGACTGTCTGTCGTTGCACCGGGTTGGGGTGGAGAATGTGGTGGCGACGCTCGGCACCGCCCTGACCTCGGACCATGCGCGTCTGCTCAGACGGCGTCTCGGCCCCGACGGGTTGGCCATCCTCTGCTACGACGCCGATTCCGCCGGTCGCAGGGCAGCTGCCACCGGTGCGGGGGTGCTCCTCGAGGCCGGTGCCGAGGTCGCGGTCCTGGTGCTGCCGGCCGGGATGGACCCGGACGATGTGATCCGGGAGAGCGGCGAGGACGCCTTCCGCGAGCTCCTCGAGCGGCCGACCTCGCTCCTCGAGTTCCTGTTCGCGGATCTTCCGCCGGATCCGGCCGGGCGGCGCCGCTCCGGTCTCAAGCTGGCCCCGTTGGTGTGCTCGGCCACCGACCCCGCTCTACGGCAGAACCTCGTGGAGGAGCTCGCGCGGCAGCTCTACCTCCGCCCTCGTGAAATCGAGGAGCACGGCCGCAGAATCCTCCGCGGCGGGGCATCGGCGCAGCCGGCACAACGTGTCCCGATACCGCCCGGCGAACGTGAGCTGGCGCGGATCCTGCTCGACTGTACTGATGCATGGCGTCAGAAGATCCTCGAGGTGGTGCACACGGAGTACATCGAGGATTCTCGGATCCGCCGTCTGCTAGAAGATGCGGGTGAGATCGGCGAGATCGACGCCGGGGAAGATTTCGTCAACGAGCTGCTCGGTCGGTGTACAGACCCCGACACGAGCTCCCTGGTGGCCGAGCTGTGCACCTCGCCCATGCCCGAGATCACCGACGAGTCGATTCGGGTCCAGCTCGAGACGTTGCTCCAACACCAGGCGCGCGAGCGCTCGCGCCGGTTGGCGCCGCTGATCGCCGCCGCCGAGGAGCGGGGAGATAACGCCGAACTCGACCGTTTATTGGCCGAAAAGGCACGATTACGACAGGAATCCGCAGAAATTTGAGGTTTTCGGTCGGTTGGGGGTTGCCAAAACGGAGATCGAGCCCCATATTTCTTTGGATGGCGATGGGGCCCGTGTGGAAGGTCTCCGCGAGAGGCAATGCGCCAACACCGAAAACATTCTTGATGGAAGACATCTTTGAGTAACCCTGTACGGGAATGCAATGCGTGCGGGAACTGCTATCCCCAACGCGTTGCAACGAACGGCCGGCGATGTTCAATCACCAATCGCTGTTCCGAGGGATGCGGCGAAACCTTTTGAATGGGGGCGTGGAGTTGTGAAGGAAACGATCTTGCTTGTTGAAGAGAAGTATCCGGAGCTCAACAAACTCATCCAGGTGGGCAAAGAGCGCGGCTTCATCATGTATGAGGAGCTGTTCGAGGAATTGCCCGAGGAAGTGACTGGCATCGCGGAAGAGCTCGATAGCATCTATATGCGACTGTCAGAGCTCGAAATCGACGTCATGGATGCCGAGACCGTGGAGGGGGAGAAGGGCGAGGCGGCGGACGACGCGAAGAAGACCGGAAAGAACAACAAGAAACCGGCAGCCAAGACCGAAACCAAACCGGTGGCGACCGAGCAGTTGGAAAAGACCAACGATCCGGTGCGGATGTACCTGCGCGAGATGGGCACGGTGAAACTCCTCGACCGTGAGGGTGAGGTGGATATCGCCCAACGCATCGAGGCCGGCGAGGCGAAGGTGTTCATCGCGTTGTCAAAGGAACCGAGCTTGCTCAAGCTTTTCCTGCGCACCAACGAGCGGGCGCGCCGCGAGCGGCGAGGAGTGCGCGAGTTGCTCCAGACCCACACCACCGAGCTGGACGACAAGGCCCAGGACCGGGTGCGCGAAGGCCAGCGACTCTTCCGGACCATCTTGAAGCTTGACGGAGAGTCGCGCGAGCTGCGTCGGCGCCTCCGGCGTTGTAAGAAGACCGGCAAGCGTCATCAGGAGCTGTCGGACAAGATCGACGCGAACACCGCGGAGACCGCGATCCTGGTGCGGCGGGCGGACTTCACCACCACGACAAGGAATCGCCTCCTGACCTTCTTCGGCGAGGTCGAGCGGCAATTCGCGATCCCGATCCAGACCATCAACCGCGACAAGAAGAAGCTGCTGCACGAACGCAGTAAGGAACGCCGCAAGTTCTACTCGTCGCGCGTCGGGCGCTACGAGGAAGAGCTCGAGGGGCTCGAGGAGCGCTTCGTGATTCCCTACGAGCGCCTCAAGGTCTTGCTCACCGAGGTGCGCCGGGGCGAGGCGGAGACCGACCGCGCCAAGCAGGAACTCATCGTCGCCAACCTCCGGCTGGTGGTTTCGATCGCCAAGAAGTACACCAACCGCGGCCTCCAGTTCCTGGATCTGATCCAGGAGGGGAACATCGGCCTCATGAAGGCGGTCGATAAGTTCGAGTATCGCCGGGGCTACAAGTTCTCCACCTACGCGACGTGGTGGATCCGGCAGGCGATCACCCGCGCGATCGCCGACCAGGCGCGCACCATCCGTATCCCGGTACACATGATCGAGACCATCAACAAGCTCACTCGCACGACGCGCATGCTTGTCCAGGAGCTCGGGCGCGAACCGTCGGTGGAGGAGATCGCGGGGCGCATGGAGATGCCGGTGTCCAAGATTCGCAAGATCCATAAGATCTCGCAGGAACCCATCTCGCTCGAGACGCCGATCGGCGAGGAAGAGGACTCACACCTCGGCGACTTCATCGAGGACACCAACTCGGTCTCGCCCATCGAGGCCGTGATCATGCGCACCCTGAAGGACCACACCGAAAACGTCCTCAAATCGCTGACCCCTCGCGAGGAACAGGTTCTGAAGCTGCGCTTTGGAATAGGTGATGGTACTGAGCATACCCTCGAAGAGGTGGGCCGGACTTTCAACGTTACTCGCGAGCGTATCCGCCAGATCGAGTACAAGGCCTTGCGCAAGCTGAGACATCCGACGAGATCCCATTTGCTCAAGCCGTTCTCCGACGCAACGGGCTGACCCAGGGGCCCGAGGCTTGAGGAGGTGAGGAGGTGAGGGGGTGAGGAGGTTAGAAAGTGAGGGGGTGAGGAGGTGAGGAGTGAGGAATGTGCGGTGAAGGGATATCCTCTCCGCCTAACTCCTAACTCCTAACTCCTAACTCTTAACTCCTGCCCAGCCTCTCCTGAATCCCATCACCGACCAGTGCGAGCGAAATCACCAACGACGCAATCGCGAAGCCGGGGAGGGTCGCCAACCACCATCCATCCACCATCACCCGGTGGCCCTGGGCGACCATGGCGCCCCAGGTTGGGATGTCGGGCGGGATGCCGAGCCCGGTATCTGCGACGGTAACTTGTCGATGCGCCGGCCGTTTAAAGAGATCCGTCCTGCGGCAATGCGGCCGGGAGGTTCCAGCAGCCCGATGATGGCCTGGTGCCGGCCCTCCAGGATTGAGTCGATCTTGGTGTTGGAGGAGTCGAGCGCTTTCGCTGCGGTGAGGATCGCCTGACCCTGATTCTCGAAGCGCTGAGTCAGAGTGTGGATCTGCTCCAGGAGACCGCGCGAGACGTCGCGTAAGGTCTGCGTCTGATTGGTCAGCACGGTGACGGCTTCCTTGGACTGGCCGCCGACCTGCTCCGCCGCGCCGTTGAGAAGAGCAAGCTGAAGGAGCGCAAGAAGCGCGTCGAAAAGCTCGTCAACGGCGAGATCGCGGGTGCGGCGACCAAAGACGCCGTGGCGGCCATGCAGGCGGCCGTGATGGTCGCGGTCTTCGTGCCCGTCATCGCCACCACGGCGGTGAACTGAGCGTTCCGAACGCGGGCACGCCCTCCGCCACGCCCTCCGCCACGCCGG
>JAIVTZ010000126.1:0-7906 GCA_049188105.1 Deltaproteobacteria bacterium
CAATTCAGCCCGTTATGAATTCGGCCCGCCACTGTCCGTGGCGGGCCGAATTCATAACGGGCTGAATTGCTCTACATGATCGCGTACAGCGGCGCCTTCTCGCCCGACCGGATGGCAGCGCCCTTGGCGGCCACCGTCGGCAGCGCGCGGTAGGCGAAGTGGATCGCGGTCTGGATCTTGTTGTGGTAGAAGGCGGCCTCCTCGTGTCCCTTGAGGAACTCCTTGTAGGCCTTTTTGTCGTCGGTGCCGATGCCCTTCTCGTCGAGGATTGCGGCGAGCTTTTCCTTGGCGAGGATGGACTGGTCCATGAGGAGGTGGGCGCCGAAAACCGTGCCCACCATGTCGAGCAGCGGCGGGGCGTTGAGCAGAATGAGCTGGATGGCGTCCGGTCGCTTGGTGAGTTCCTTGGAGATCGTCTCGATCTGCTTCAACGCCGCGGCCAGCATCCACGCCGGCTCCATCATCTCGGGATCGCCGCGGAGCTTCTTGAAGGTCTTCTCGGCCATGCCGAGGAGCTCGCGGATGGTGGCGCCATTATTCATCGGCAGCTTGCGGGCCACGAAGTCGAGCGCCTGGATGCCGTTGGTGCCTTCGTAGATGCAGGCGATCTCGACGTCGCGCATGAGCTGCTCGGCGGGATAGTCGGAGGTGTAGCCGTAACCGCCGTGGACCTGCAGGCACCAGTGGGTGACCTGAAGGCCCCACTCCGAGCACCACGCCTTGCAGATGGGGGTCAGCATCTCCACGTAGTCGTGGTAGCGCTCGCTCTCCTCGCCCTCGGTGAGGTGGGACATGTCGACGTAGAAAGCGGTCTGCAGGAGGAGGGCCCGCATGGCCTCGGTGTAGGCCTTGGAGCTGAGGAGCATCCGGCGCACGTCGGGGTGCTCGATGATCGGGACCTGGGGTGCCTCGGGGTTCTTGAACTCCTTCCAATTACGGCCCTGCAGCCGTTCGTGAGCATAGGAGAGCGCCTGCTGGTGGGCGGCGCCGGCGGCAGACGAGCCCTGAAGCCCGACGTCGATCCGCGCCGGGTTCATGAGGTGGAACATGAGCTTCATGCCCTGCTGCTCCTCGCCGAGGAGGAAGCCCTGGCAGCTGTCGTTCTGACCGAAGACGAGGGTGCAGGTGGGCGATCCGTGGATGCCCATCTTCTCCTCGATGTTGTTGGTGTAGATGTCGTTGGCCTCGCCGAGGGTGCCGTCGGGGTTGACCCTGACCTTGGGCACGATGAACAGTGACAGTCCCTTGGTGCCGACCGGCGCCTCCGGGGTGCGGGCGAGGACCAGGTGGATGATGTTGTCGGTGAGGTCGTGGTCGCCGCCGGTGATGAAGATCTTCTCGCCGGAGATGGCGTAGCTGCCGTCGTCCTGTTTGACCGCCTTGGTCGTCGAGGCGCCGACGTCGGAACCCGCCTGCGCCTCGGTGAGGCACATCGTGCCCGTCCACTCTCCAGAGAAGAGCTTCTCGACGAACAGGGCCTTATGCTCGTCGGTGCCGAAGCCCTCGATCATCGCGCCCGCGCCGCGGGTCAGCATGAGGGTCAGCGACAGCGACACGTTCGAGCCGTTGAAGAACTCGTTGACCGCCGTGCCGACCGTCTCCGGCAAGCCCATACCGCCGAACTCGGGGCTCGCGAGGAGGCCGATCCATCCCCCTTCGCAGATGGTCTGGTAGACGGGTTTGAAGGATTCCGGCAGGGTCACCTTGCCGTCGGCAAACTGGGCGCCGATCCGGTCTCCGTCCTCATTGCACGGCCCCAGCTGCTCCTGGGCGATCTTGAGCCCTTCGTCGAGAACCATCTCGACGTTTTCGGCATCCCAGTCGGCGTATTTCTCCGCCTCGAGCAGCTCGCCGAGTCCGAGCCATTCGAAGAGTTGGAACTTTACGTCACGGAGATCGACTTTATAATCCACGAAGGGCCTCCTTGGAAAAGAGAACTCAGGAATTGATGATGAATGAACACTCATTCATTCTCTTCGAACTGCGGCAAGAAATCAAGCATTTTTCGTCAAGGTGCGGCATTTCGTCGACCGGGTCGACGAAATGCAGTAAAGAGTTAAGAGTAAAGGATTAAGAGCCAATGGCCTCCTGAGGATGGACGGTCTTTACTCTTTACTCTTAACCCTTAACTTGCTATCGAGAGGCTTCGGACAGAAAAAAGCCGGCGTTTCCGCCGGCTCTGAGGATTTGATTATTACTGTCGTGTCAGCGTCGTCCGCGGTTGTCCCGGCCTCCGCGTCCGCCGCCGGGTCGCCCGCCGCGCCGGTTGTCGCGCGGTGGACGGGTGTCGCGTTCCGGGATCTCCTCGCCGCGGGCGCGCGCCTCGTCCTCGAGGATGACCCGTCGCGACAGCTTGATGCGGTCGTTGGCGTCGATGTCGATGATCCGGACCCGAAGCTCGTCGCCCTCCGTCAGTACGTCGCGGATATCTGGGATGCGTTCCAACGCGAGTTCGGAGATGTGAACCAGACCGTCGCGGCCGGGCAGGATCTCGACGAAGGCGCCGTACGGCTCGATGCGACGCGCGACACCGTCGAATTCCTCGCCGATCTCGGGCTGGCGGGTGAGGCTTTCGACCATGTGAACAGCCTTTTTCGCCGCTTCCCGGTCGGAGGTCGCGATCTGCACCGTGCCGTCATCCTCGACGTTGATCTTGGCGCCGGTGGTGTCGACGATGTGGCGGATCATCTTGCCTCCCGGGCCGATGACGTTGCGGATCTGATCGACGGCGATCTTGATCTGGATGATCCGCGGCGCGTATTGCGAGATGTCCGCACGTCCCTCGGAGATTGCCGACTCCATGATGTCGATGAGCTGCAGGCGTCCAACGCGGGCCTGCTCCATTGCCTGCTCCAGGATTTCCCGGGGGAGGCCTTCGACCTTGATGTCCATCTGCAGGGCGGTGATGCCCTTGGCCGTGCCGGCGACTTTGAAATCCATGTCGCCGTAATGATCCTCCTGGCCCGCGATGTCGGTCAGGACGGCGTGCTGGTCTCCTTCGGACACCAGGCCCATGGCGATACCGGCGACGGTGCTCTCGATCGGAGCGCCGGCGTCCATCATCGACATCGAGCCACCGCAAACCGAAGCCATGGACGACGACCCGTTGGACTCGAGGATGTCCGAAACCACCCGCATGGTGTAGGGGAACTCCTCGGGGTCCGGAAGGACGGGGATCAGTGAACGCCGCGCAAGGGCGCCGTGTCCGATCTCGCGCCGGCCGGCGCCGCGAAGGAAGCGCGCCTCGCCGACCGAGAAAGGCGGAAAGTTGTAATGCAGCATGAAGCTCTGGCGAGAGTCGCCCTGGTAGGACTCGATGAGCTGCGAGGCGTCCGAGGTCCCGAGGGTGCAGGTGACGATGGCCTGGGTCTCGCCGCGGGTGAAGAGGGCGGAGCCGTGAGCCCGCGGAAGGATGCCGACCTCGCACGTGACCTTTCGGATCTCGTCGAACGCGCGGCCGTCGAGGCGCTCGCGCTTCTCGAGAATGGTCTCGCGGGTGATCGACTTGACCATCGAGCGGTAGATGCTCTTGACCCACGGCGTCTTCTCGTCGGCCTCGTCCTCTGACAGCTCAGCCAGGGCCTTGGTGCGAACGGCCTTCACCGCGTCAGACTGCTCGAACTTGCCGCGGACCTGAAGCGCCTCGCGGAGCTCGTCGGTCCAGCGAGTGCGAATGGCATCGGCGAAGTCCGCCGGCCACGGGTCGGGCGGCGACGTGAACTCCTTCTTGACCACCCCGGCCTCGGCGACCATTTCGCGCTGCACGGCGATGATCTTCTTGATCTCCCGGTGGGCGAGGTCGAGGGCGTCGAGGATGATCGACTCTGAGAGCTCGGTGGCGCCGCACTCCACCATCGCCAGTGCGTCCTCGGTCCCCGCGACCACCAGGTCGAGCTCGCTGGTGGCCTGCTGCTCATAGGTTGGGAACACCACCAGGCGGCCGTCCACGCGGCCGATCCGCACGCCGGCCAGGGCGGCGTCGAAGGGGATTTCGGCGGCCAGGAGGAGCGCGAGGGAAGCGCCGGAGATGCCGTAGACATCGGGGCTGAACTCGTCGTCGGCCGACAGCACCCAGGCGATGACCTGGGTCTCGCGACGCCAGCCATCTGGAAACAGTGGGCGGAGCCCGCGGTCGATCACCCGGCAGGTGAGGGTTTCGCGCTCGGTGGGGCGGCCCTCGCGTTTGAAGAACCCGCCCGGGATGCGGCCGCCCGCGTACGTGTTCTCGCGATAGTCGATCGTCAGGGGCAGGAAGTCCACGCCGGGCCGATCATCGGGACTGGCGCAGGCAGTCACCAGAACCATGGTGTCGCTCATACGGACCACGGTCGATCCACCGGCCTGCTTGGCGATCTTGCCGGTCTCGAAAATAAGGGTCTTTCCGTCGATTTCGACGGACTTCGTAATCTCTTTCATTCAGTCTTCCAATCTTCAGGCGCGCGCCGCCCAATCCCGTCCCGAACCGCGATTCCGGCGGTGGGAGGATAAAAAGCGCATATGCCTGGCAGTGTTCAGTCTCAGCCTCGGAGCCCCAGTCGTTCCACGAGCTGGCGATAACGGATGATGTCCTTCGCCTTGAGATAGTCGAGGAGACGGCGCCGCCGGCCGACCAATCGCAGCAGGCCCCGACGGGAGTGGAAGTCCTTTTTTTGGATCTTGAAGTGCTCCGTCAAGAACTGGATGCGGCGGGTCAGCAGTGCGATCTGCACCTCTGGCGATCCGGTGTCGGTCGGATGAGTGCGATACTCGTCGATAATCGTTGTTTTCTGGGCGTCAAAGTGACTCATGTATTCTCCACTGACCCCCTGTAACGAGGAGGCTCCGGTACGTTAGCAGGAAGCGGCTGTTCTCGCAACATTCGGAGCCCGCGTTTCTCACCGCGATGTAGTGAGAATTTCGGGCTCATCATGCGGCCCCGGCGCTGATGACCATTGACGGGGCAATGTTGACGGTACGACCCCGGGCGAGCACGGCCCGTACCGAACCGATGCCCAACAACCGCTTTCCGGCGCCGCGGACCACGATCTTGGACTCCTTCTCCAGCCCCTCGATGCCAGGACTGAAGACCACGACATCCTGTCCGTGAACGAAGCGCTCGGCCGCGGTCGAGTTGAGGTCGATCTCGGGAAACGGTAGGGCGAGGTTCTCCAGTGGTATCCAGCAGTCTCCACCAGTGATCGCTTCCGGGCTCTCGGCGGTCTGCAGCGCCTCTTGATCGAGAGCGTCGGCGGTCATGTACGGCCCGATAGCCTCGCGGTGCAGGTGATGGAGGTGGCCACCGCACCCGAGGTCGATACCGATGTCATGGGCCAACGACCGCACGTAGAAACCGGTGGAGGTCGTCGCATCGAGGGATAGAATCTCCGGGCTCTCTGCCTGCAGGGTCAACCGGTGGACGGTGACCGTCTTGGGTTCCGGGGTCACCTCTTGACCGCTGCGCGCGAGCTCGTAAAGCTTCTTGCCCGCGATTTTTTTGGCGGAGTAGGGAGGAGGAACCTGTTGGATCTCACCCGTGAACCGGGCCTCGAGACGGTCGAGCGTCCGCCGGTCGAGCTCGGGAACCTCGCCGCGTGGATCCCGGTCTTCGCCCTCACCGTCATAGGTCGTGGTCGCCCGTCCCAGCAGAATGTCACCTCTGTAGGTCTTGTCCCAGTAGAGCAAGTATTGCTGCAACCGCGTCGCCTGTCCCACGCACAGAAGGAGAAGACCCTCAGCCATGGGATCCAGGGTTCCGGTGTGGCCGATGCGGCGTTCGTGGAGGGCCTTTCGGGCCATGTCGACGACGTCGTGGGAGGTCGGACCGGCCTTCTTGAACACCGGCAGCAGGCCGTGGATGCGTGATGGGCGGCGGCGGCTCATGCTCCGCCCCCGAGGGAATCGGCAAGTGCGGCAGTCACCTCACGCTCTGCATCGGAGACGTTGCCGGTGATGGTGCAGCCCGCGGCATTGCGGTGGCCTCCGCCGCCGAAGCCGGCCGCCACCTTGCGAACGTCGAAATTTCCTCTGGAACGAAAGCTCACGCTGACGATACCGGCCTGATGCTGTTTCAGGAAGGCGACCGCCTCTACTCCGGCGATGGAACGCGGGATGTTGACGATCTCCTCCGTGTCCTCCGGCCCGGCCTGGGCGCGGCGAAAGGCTTCCTCGTCCGCGGTCATCACGGCCAGCCGCCCGTCACATTCGATGCGAAGGCTCCGCAGAACCTCTCCGGCGAGGCGGACCGAGGCTTCGCTGCGATTTCCGTGCACGATCTCGGCCACCTTCGCCGGTTCCGCCCCGCAGTCCACCATCTCGGCGGCGGTGCGAAATGCGCGCTCAGTGGCGTTGGAGTACTTGAAATCGCCGGTGTCGGTGGAGAGAGCGGTGTAAAGATTGGTGGCGGCTGCAGGCGTCGGGACGATGCCGATTTCTCCGTACATCCGCCACACCATCTCACCAACCGCCGGTGAGGTCTCGTCGAGGTAGTTGACGACACCGTAGGCGGGGTTTGCGGGGTGGTGGTCGATGTTGAGGATCGGAAGACGGGTGAGGTCCTCGAATCCTGCCCGGTCGAGACCGGGGCACTCCACCGTGACCACCAGGTCGAAGCCGTCGGGAAAGTCCTCCGGAAGGGTGTCGGCAACAACGATGCGGTCTGCGCCGGGCAGCAGCGCGAGGTTTGCCGGCGTGGGGTCGCGGTTCACGATCACCGTGCCGACCCCGATCCGGTCGGCAAGCTCGGCCAGCGCCAGCTCCGACCCGATGGCGTCTCCATCAGGGTTGCGATGGCAGGTCAAGAGTGCCCGGTAAGAGCCCTTGAAGCGCTTGACGGCATCTCCCGGATCCGGGCTAATGGCGGTCACGAGTCCTCCTTCGAGCCGCTGCTGTCGCCGTCGGCCGCTGGGAGCATGCCGTTTTCGGAGAGGCGGTCGAAGAGGCGTTCCATTCGATCACCGTACTCGTACGAGGTGTCGCGGACGAACTCGAGGCTCGGAACCACCCGTAGCCGCATTCTCTGGCCGAGCTGCCGGCGCATAAAGGCCGAGGCGGCGGAAAAGCCGTCGCCGGCCTCACGCTCCCGCTCCTCGTCGCCGATCACAGAGAAGTACACCCTGGCTTTCGATCGGTCGGCGGACAATCTGATCAGGGATACCGTCACGTCGGTCAACCGCGGGTCGTTGACCTCGAAGCGGAGCAATTCTGACATCACGGACCGGATCTCGCCTTCGAGACGCGTATTTCGTTCGAATGACTTTTCCTGCACATCTCCTCCTAACCCGCTCCTCTCACCGGGTGTTTACTGCGGACGGCGAATGGCAGCCACCTGTCGTGCTTTTCGCAATTCGTGCTCCTCAACGTAGCGATGCTACGCCTGCGTCGCCCGATTCGCGAAAATCCCAACATTTGACTACCCTTCGCCGCCCTCGTCAAAAAACCCGGTGAGAAGAGCGGGTAACCATCACACCTGGACGATCTCGATCTCCCAGCTCAGAACGTGACCGCTCCAGTTGCGATCAACGGTCCGTTCGACGCGGCGCAGGCGCGCTTCGATGTCCACCGAGCTGGTGGAGAGGGCGCAGATCGCGAGTCGTGACCTTTGCTGCAATTCCTGGTGACCAGCCTCGATGACCAGCACCTGGTGGCGGTTCCTGATTTTTTCGACCAGACTCCGGACCGGGCCGCGCTTGGCCTTCAAGCTGCGAGCCTCCGGAACGTGGAGTTCCAGGTGGGCGATGCCGACGTAAGTTTCTCCGCTCATTTCTGCCTCGGGAACTGCGCCCTTCCCCTCCGGAGTTTCCGGTTGGGAACGGGCTAGCCTGGTCTTCTCACCGGGTGTCTACTGCGGGCTGCGAATGGCAGCCATCTGTCGTGCTTTTCGCAAATCGTGCTCCTCAACGTAGTGCGACTACGCCTGCGCCGCCCAATT
>JAIVTZ010000127.1:0-7899 GCA_049188105.1 Deltaproteobacteria bacterium
TGGAGGATGCCGAGCTGGAGCTCGGCGGTCCCAGGGACAGGACGGATGCCGAGCTGGAGCTCGGCGGTCCCAGAATGCCGAGCTGGAGCTCGGCGGTCCCAGGGCCGCCCAGGCGCTACGCTCTCCTCTGTGCAGCACCCACCATCGGGAATTTACGGGAGTTCTTCCAGGTCCGTGTCGTCGCCAACATCGTCCTTCGGGCGAAGCATCAGCGCCCGGCGTTTTTCGATACTGCTCAACCACAGGGGAGCGAATGTCGCCAGATCGCGAAGCTCGTCCTCGACGACTCGCAGACGGGTGATGATTCGCGAGCACAGAACACGTTCGACGTCCGCGGCCACCCGATGGGTCGCCTGACTGTTTTCTCCGTCGAAGGACGCCTTGAGAATGTCGAGGACGACGCCGGCCGTGGCGTAGAGCTCGCCAACGACAAGACAGGACTCGGAAAGATCGTGCGCGTGTGCCTGCAGGACCTCCAGCTCGCCGAAGCGGATGGCGCGAAGCCCCGCGATGGTCTTGAGCTTCGGTGCAAAACTGGACTCGAGCGCGCCGAGATAAGCCGCCAGACGCTGCCACGCCTCGGGTGACGGCAGTCGGCCCGACCCCACCATCGTGTCGATCACGGATCCGAGGTCGGCGTGGCGTCGGGCGTTCAGCCGCGCGAGCTCGGCGTCGAGCCGACGCACGGAGGTTTGCAGCCACTCCGACTCTTCCACATCGCGGGGGAACTTGCGGGCGAGAAAGTAGTCGACGTCGTGCTGACTCCTCGGGTCAGCGGCCAGAATTTCGCCGAGGGTGTCGACCAGGAACCCGTGCAGCTTTCCGATGGTGATGCACAGGGTTCTCCGCAGCTCGTCGAACTGGTGCTCCTCGGGACGATCCGGAAAGCGGTCGACGTGGACGAACACCTCACCGTTGAGAAAGGTGAGCGTTTGGCGAGCGTTTCGTACCGCCACGTCGAGGTCCGGCAGCGCCGAGGGCTGCTCCATCAACCGGGTGACCTTGGTCCGCACCACCCAGCACACGGTGCGAACCGTGTCCCAGATCTCGAGCAGTCGGGTGGGCGAGCAGTGGAGAATGGCAAAGTTGCTCTCCAGCACGTCGTCGAGACTCCGCACGGACCCCAGGAGCGCGCGGATGCGCGGGTTCTGCCACCGCACCCTTTCGAGGGGCCACTCGAGGGGGAGTATCGTCCTGCTGTCTTCCATGATTCGCATTGTTGCATTGCGAGGGCGCTGAGCAAAATCTTTTTAGGGGTGCCACATATGGGTGCCCCACATCACATTGTGACTTTAGCGAGCGAAGTTCTTTCCCCTGAGGTGCTTCTGATTTGGACTCGCCCAGCAAAGTGACGGAGTGTTACGTGGCACCCTTCACGATCGCTCGTGGTAGGTTATCTGCGGCGAACACGAAGGGAAACCCGATGAAACGCACCATTCTCTGTTTCGGACTCGCCCTTTTCATCCTCCCCAACGGGGCCATCGCTCAGAGCGAAAGCCCTGCGGCCGTGCTAGACGCAGCCGAAAACCACGGCGAGCTTTTCGCCCGGGATACCTTCCGTCTCGACACGGTAGTGTGCCCGTTCAAGGGCCAGATCGACTATGAGCCCGGTGAGATCGAGTGCTACCTCCTGCAGGTTCCCGAGAACCGCGAGAAACCGGACTCGCGGTTCATCGAGCTGCACGTCGTCAAGCTCAACTCGACCTGGGATGACGAGGAGGCCGAGAAGGACGACGACGAGGACGATTCGGGGCTGGCGCCCGGGAAACGGGACGATCCGATCGTCTACCTCACAGGTGGACCGGGAGCACAGGTGACCTACTACATCAAGCGCTTCAAGGACCACGGCATCCGCAAGCATCGCGACATGTACATCCTCGAGCAAAGAGGCATCGGATACTCCGACGATTTCTGCCCCTACTACAACACTCGGAAGCCGGAGGTCGGCAACGTCGCGACCTTCGAAGAACACCTCGCGGCCGGGCTCAGCGCGGCGATCGACTGTGCCACCGGCGCCGCAGCTCATGGCGTTGACCTCAGCGGCTACAACACCTTCGAAGACGCCCGCGACGTCAAAGCCCTGAGAATCGCCCTCGGATACGAGAAGTGGAACGTGTGGGGCATCTCCTACGGGTCGATCCTAGGGCAGGCTTACATCAAGGTCGATCCCGAGGGCATCCTGGCCGTCGTCCTCGACGCCATCGTGCCGCTCGATATCCGCAACAACACCTGGGCCTGGCGCACGGCGCAGTGGTACGACCGCAACCTGAAGAAGCTCGATGAGATATGTCAGGCTCAGCCCGGCTGCGCCAAGCGTTACCCGGACCTCGGCCAACGCATCCGCGAGGCCACCCTGTCGGTCAAGGACAACCCCATCGTTGTCGATGTCAAGGACACCGAGAGCTACCCGACGGGCAAGGCGTATTTCTTTACCGACATCGTCGCGTTTCTACCGTTCGTCTTCATGTACGAGCAAAAGGAATATCCCGGTCTGCCGGGGCTCATCTACGCCTGGGCCGACGCCGTGGAGCGCCGCGACGAGGACCTTTTCAAGGCAATTGCCGGCGCCGCTGAGTTGTTTTCGGATGGCAGCAAGGGCATGGCCAACGCCATCCTGTGCGGCGATGCCCATGCCGAGGTCCAGGTCATCGCCGGGAAGGCGGACATCGAAGAGCTGCCGGTGCTCGGCGCGGCGATCGGCACGGTGGAGTCGTATGAACGGGGAGCCGAGATGTGCCTGGAGCACGACATGGTCCCGAGGGACGCCGCCGAGTACGCCCCCGTTGAAACCGATCTCCCGGCCCTGCTCATCGAAGGCGACATGGACCCGATCACCCCTCCGCCGCTGGCCAAGGCCATCCTTCCCGGGTTTGCCAACGCCACCTATGTGGAGTTTCCCTACGCCGGACACGGACCCTCGCGCTCGGTCGAGTGCGCGGGTGACATGCTCAACGCCTTCTTCGACAATCCCACTGCCGATCCGGATCTGAGCTGTGTCGACGAGATGGAGGTACCGGAGATCTACGCTCCCCTGTTCACGACCTCCATCGGTCCACGGCTGATGGTCAAGGCGATGGAAGACAAGAAGAGCCTGGTCGGTCCTGGGATCTGGGCAGGCACCGGCATTTTGATCCCTGTCATCGGCTTCCTGGTGCTGACCGTCGCGCCGATCGGCCGCCGCATCGACAAGCGAAGCCCTGCCCCGGCAGGTTGGGCCCGCGTGACGACGTGGCTGGCCGCGTTCCTCGTCGTTCTCTCGGCTGCGATTCTCGGCAGCGCTATCGGCGTGACCTACAAGGCGTCAGAGGTACTGCTGCTATTCGGGCTCGTGCCATGGGCGAAGTACGGCGCCCTCGCCGGTCTGCTCGCCGGGATCGCCGGCATCGGCGCGGTTGTGCTGACGGTGCGGGCGCACATGAGGCACAAACTCCCCATCGGCACCCTGCTCGGATTCCTGCTCACAGGGCTTGCCGCGATCAGCATGAGCGTGTTCTTGATCTCCTGGGGCCTGGGACCGTTTTGAGCTGAACGCCGAATCAACTCACCTCGTCCCCGAACTCACGCTGCAACGTCCTGAGCTGCTCGAGCAGTGTTTGGGTAATGTCAGAGTACTCATCGTTGCCGTAGACATTTGTCAGCTCGAGAGGGTCCTTCTGCAGGTCATAGAGCTCCCAGACATTCAGCTCGCCGTAGAAATGGATGAGCTTGTACCGGTCGGTGCGAACTCCGTAGTGTGGTCGGACACTATGCCATCCGTGGGGGTACTCGTAGTAGTGGTAGTAAACACCGTGACGCCAGTCATCCGGTGTTTGACCCAGGGTCAGCGGTCGCAACGACCTTCCCTGCATTTCAGGTGGCACCGCCACTCCTGCGTAATCTAGAAGCGTAGGGGCAGTATCGAGGTTGACTACCAAGGTATCGGCGACCTGTCCTGCTGTGATGCCGTCGGGATAGCGAATGATGAGCGGCGTGCGCATCGACTCCTCGTACATGAAGCGTTTGTCATACCAGCCGTGCTCACCCAGGTAAAACCCCTGGTCGGAGGTGTATATGACGATGGTGTTGTCGCTCAGACCTTGTTCGTCGAGCCGGTCCAACAATCTGCCCAGATTGTCGTCGATCGAGGCAACACAACGAAGGTAGTCCTTGATATAGCGCTGGTACTTCCACTCGGTCAGCTCGGCGCCCTCGGGAGGGCTATCGCCAAAGGCCTGGTTGATCGGTTCGTACCGCGCATCCCAGGCAGCCTTCTCCTGCTCTGTCATCCGCGCATACGACGCCCTCCACGCAGGTTCAGGATCGAACTCCAGGTTTCCCCCGGTTCCCGTCTCCCGCTCATAGGACTGTTTGTGCAGTTTCATGTCCAATGAGAGGTACATGTCCTTGATCCGCATGTCTGCCTCTTGTGCCGCCAAGCGTCCTTTGTAGTCGTCTCCAAAAGTCGGTGGCAGGGGGAGCTCGTCCTCGGCAAAAAGATCGAGGTGTTGAGGACTGGGCATCCAGTTGCGATGCGGCGCCATGTGATGGTAGAGCAGGCAAAACGGCTTTTCCTTGTCCCTGTTCTCCAGAAACTCGAGGGCGAAGCTGGTGATCAGGTCAGTAACATACCCAGCATGCTCGACCTCAACGCCGTTCTCCAAAAACACCGGGCGGTAGTAATGACCCTGCCCGATCAACACCCTCCAAATGTCGAAACCCATCGGTTCAGTCTTGAGATGCCACTTACCCACCAGAGCTGTTTCGTACCCCGCTTGCTGGAGCAGCTTGGGGAAGGTCATCTGCGAACCATCAAACACGTCCCGATTGTCCCGCAGGCCGTTGCGATGGCTGTACTTACCAGTCAGCAGCACGGCGCGAGAAGGGGCACAGATCGAGTTCGTGACAAAGCTCGAAGAAAAGCGAATACCCTCGTCGGCCAGGCGATCGATGTTGGGCGTTCGAATCAACGTGCTGCCATACGCGCTGATCGCTTTCTCCGCATGGTCATCAGCCATGATGACGATGATGTTGGGTGGGGTGGGAGGTGCCGGAACCCTGGTTAGCAAGAGAATGCCGGCAGCGAGCGCTCCAAGGCCGGCTACCAACCACGACAATTTTGTTCTCATGCCCTCAACTCCCGCGGCAACCATACCAGCCTAATGGGTGCCACTGATCACAACCTCACAACGGGGTGGCACCCTTTATTTTCCTCAGCCTCGAAGAGCCAGCTCCGCCAGTAACTCACGGTAGAGGCTGTACAGAGAGAAAGAGGTGTTTTCTCGAGGCCTGTCGTCGAGGCAGGGAAGATAGTGGCCGCTCTCGATCAACGGGGGTACCGTGTCGATGACGGCACGACGGACGGCAGTCTCGTCACGACTCAATGCCGTGGCGTCGATTCCGCCTATGAGCGCCACATCCGGTCCGTACTCCTGCCGCAGCTTCGAGTACTCCATTTTCGCGCTCGTGATGTTGCTGATCCAAAGGCCGTTGATTCCAGCATCGATGAGCATCGGCAGGAGAGAACTCAGATCGCCGCCCGTGGTGCACATGACACGAAGGGGGACATCATGTGTCCGCAGCAGATCGATGATCTTTCGATAGCCGGGCACCGCGAATCTCTCGAACATCTCCGGCGAGATCACCGGTCCCGCGTTCGAGGCGATCGGCTCGTAGAAGGACGCATAATCGACGGAGACTTTTGACAACACCCGGTCCAGGCAGTCGCAGTAGAAGTCCGTGGTCCGCTCCATCAACTCCTGCACCGAATCCGGCCGTCGAACAAGCGCCTCACAGGCCGCAACCAGTGTGTCCCAATCACCCACACCAAGCATCTGGAGCAATCCCCCGCCCGACGCAACCACGTAGAGTACGTGTCCCGCACGATCGAGTCTGTTGCACCTCCTCACGAACCCCTTGGCGTAACGGCGAGAATCGTCCGGGTCGTAGTGTCGACGAAACGACTCCGGATCCGACAGCAGTTCCGGGGCCTTGTGGTAGAACGGGGCACTTCTCAGTTCCAACCCCACGGAGTGGTGCAGCTCCAGCTCGAAAGACTCCGCCACTGAAGTGTTTTTGGGAAGACCCTGACGCCGCCAGACGCGCACGGTGTCATCGGAAGGTTCCAGGTCGAAGAACGGGAACCGGTCCGCTCCACCACCGAGAAGGGTGGCCAGGAACCGTTCTTTCTCGGTCATCAAGATCCTGCCGCGCCGGTCATAGGAGGCCCTATGTTCGCACGACCCCCGCAACTGGAAAAGCAGTGGGATTCGAATAGGGTGCGATCCGGCACGGTTTGACGCCGCCCGACCACAGGAGCGCCGACTGAACTCCCATCGGTGCCACGAACACATTTGTTGAATTGTCAAAATGGGTGGCACCCATGCAATGAATCGGGCGCAACATCCCGGGTAAGTGCCTGGCGCCCGCGCGACCCGCGTCGTCCTTACAGCTCGCCGGGCCGGGCGTCACGAGCGCCGAACAGGCTGACGAGCACGTCGCGCAGGTGGTCGCGCCAGGTCGTCGGGTTGTGGCCTTCCGGGACCTCGATGTACTCGACTGCGTGGCCGGCATCGGCGAGTGTCTGCCACGCATTCTGCGCCGTGGCGATGTTGGCCTCGTCGTAGCGTCCGGCGAGGATGGCCACGCGGAGCCGACGGCCCCGCTGCTGGGCGAACGCCTCGAGGTCGGCGGGGGTCAGCCGTCGCCCCGGGATCAGCAGACCGAGGCGCCCGTACGCCTGGGCGGTGGCGAGAGCGGCGTCGAGCGCGTCCTTCGCTCCGTAGGAGATGGCGAGGACGGCCCACTCGTCGGAGTCTGCGGCGACGCCGAAGCGCGACGCCAGCCACGCCGGCGCCTCCTCGGTGAGGAAGCTCCGAAGAGGCTGGCCCTCGTGGTTGTCGACGTCGCCGGCGAGGTACGACTCCAGGAACAGCCCCACGATCGGCTCGATCTCCCGGTGGGCGATCAGCCAGTCGAGCACGCGCGGCGCCTGGCCTTCGTGCGCCACGCCCCAACCGGAGTGGAACACCGCGACCGGGTGGGCGCCGTCATCGCGGTACCCGGGGGGCAGGTAGACGAGCACCCGACGCGGCGCGCCGAGGGCGCGGCTGTCGATGGTCGCCTCGACCGTCCTGCCGCCGGGCTTCACGGGAGGGTCGGCGAGCTCCGGCGGCGGCAGGTAGTCGGGCGTCACGACCTCTGAGATGGCGTGGCCGCCGCGCGACCATGCCCGGCGGGGGTTGTTGGGATCGACCCGGTAGTCGGTCTCGCCGTGCACGACCAGGTACTCGACGCGCGCGCGGGGTGCGACCCGCGTCTCGAGCCGGTACCAGTCCGTCGAGCCCACTCGCGTCATCGTGCCGATGGTCAGGTCGAAGGCGCTGTCGTCCGGGCTCTCGCCCCAGCCCGTGACGTCCGAGACGATGCGCGGCACCTGGCCTTCGGTGCTCTTCACCAGGAAGGTCACAGTCGTGTCCGAGCCCGGGGCCGGCTGCGCGATGAGGGGAGTGGTCGCGCGTCCCGCCTCGATCTCGGCGATGGCGGATTCGAGCGACCGGTCGGCCGCGCCGCGCGGGTCCGGGCCGCGGGCGCATGACACGGCGGCGCCGAAAACGGCGATCAGGGCGACGGTCTTCAGGGCTGCGCCTCCGCCCAGCGAGCTATTCGGAGTCGGCGGGGTCGGGGAGGGCAAAGGCCACCTCGCACGCGACGGGAGGAGACAGCGAACCACCTGCATTGAAGCCGATCATACCCCGGGCCGGCGTGGCACGGGTGCCTTTGAGCCTCTGGCGGGTGCCACGTACCCTATTGCTGCATTAGCGGACAATGCAACAATGAGGTACGTGGCACCCATCCGAACCTGGCGGGTGCCCACGGTCAGCTTTTTCGTGTGGTCTTGGCGAAGAAACCGCTCAGGACCGG
>JAIVTZ010000128.1:0-7811 GCA_049188105.1 Deltaproteobacteria bacterium
AAACCCCTGCTTGGGACGGATCGCCGGTGGTTGGTCCCAGATTGATATCAAGCGCGAGGCGCTGTGTAACACGTGGGATGTTAGCCCGCACTTCTCACCGCGTCGCGTTGCGAGGCCCGCGAGATGTCGTGAGATGTGGCGTTTTCGACCTGAGGGGCGCGGAGTCGTACTTGACAGTACGTCGAGCACCCCGATGGGAGAAAACGCCGCAGATTGCGGCATATCGCGGGCCGCAGTAGCGAGGTGGTGAGAAATGCGGGCTAGTATCAGGATCGACATGGAGTTAACCGAAATCACCACCTGCAGATTTCGCAACCTCCACGTCGAAGGTCTGCAATTCAAGGCAGGCGCAAACATCGTCCTCGGGTTGAACGGAGTTGGGAAGACCAACCTCCTGGAAGCAATCGCCGTCCTCGGCAACCTGAGATCATTTCGATCGTCTTCCCTTCATAGAGCCGTACGCCACGGAAAGTCCGACTTTCGACTTGTGGGCACCATCAAGAGTGCGGAAGGGACCCATCAACTCGAACAGATCGTCGAGGCCGGCCCACCCATCCGAAGAAGGCTCCGAGTCGACGGATCCGATGTCAACGTCGGACAGTATCTTCAATTTTTTCCGGTTGTTGCAATCAGTGGTGCCGACCACGAGCTCGTCGGGGGCGGGCCGGAGTCCCGCCGAGCCCTACTCGATCGATTCGTTTTCCTCGTCCGCCCGTCACACCTCGAAGACCTGCGGTCTTATCGGCGCTCCATTCGGCAACGGAATGCGGCGCTCACGACCGGCGCCGGGAACGAGGAGATCGAGGCTTGGGAAAAGCCGTTGGCCGCTGCTGCTGCGTGCGTAGTCATCGCGCGAGCACAGGGTGCGGCGTTGCTCGCCGACTATTTTTCCGACATCTATCAGAAGCTCCGCGGAAAGGATTTTCCAGCCGTCGAACTCAGCTATCGCACAGAGCCGTGGCTGGACCTGAGCGGAGGTCGCCAAAAAGTGGAAGATCTCTATCAACAGAGGTATAATGAGACCCGGGCGCGGGATCGTCTGGCCGGGTTCACCGGTGATGGTCCCCACCGGCATGATCTGAGCTTGCGGGCCGCCGGCCGAAGCATCCGATACGTAGTGAGTTCGGGGCAGGCAAAGGTGGTTGCGGCAGCGCTCAGGCTGGCCACGCTCGCCCACGTTGAAAAGGAGCGACACGAGCAGTTTCCCGTAATCGTAGACGACGTGGACGCCGAGCTGGACGGCACCGCCCTGACCCGTCTCGTCGAGCATTTCGGAAACGAACGGCAGATTTTTCTCTCAAGCACGAACGAAGGGATCGCACCGCTTGTCGGTTCACGATCTCTTCGAATGTGGCTCGATAATGGAGCCATCGTACGCCAGGAGGCGAACGCCCATGACTGATCAGTACACCGCCGAGAATATCAAGGTCCTCAAAGGTCAGGAGGCGGTGCGGAAGCGCCCGGGGATGTACATCGGAGATGTCGATGACATCTCGGGTCTTCACCACATGGTCTGGGAGGTGGTCGACAACTCCATCGACGAGGCGCAAGCCGGCCATTGTTCCCATATTTCGGTTGTCATTCACGCCGACCAGACGGTTACCGTGACCGATGATGGCCGCGGCATTCCCGTCGATACCCACCAAGCGACCGGGAGATCGGCCGCCGAGGTCATCATGACCGAGCTCCACGCCGGAGGAAAATTCGACAGCAACGCGTACAAGGTGTCCGGAGGCCTTCACGGGGTGGGGGTCAGCGTGGTCAACTTCCTGGCCGAGTGGTTGCGGCTCGAAATTCACCGCGATGGCACGGTGTCGGAGCAGATGTTTTATCGTGGCGTGCCCAAAGAACCCCTCAAGACCATAGGAACCACGCGCCGTACCGGCACCATCGTCAGCTTCAAGCCGGATGCCGAGATCTTTTCCGTCCTTGAGTTTCACCCCGATCTTCTGGTTCGCCACCTCCGGGAGCTCGCGTTCATGAACTCCGGCACCGAAATCAAGTTCCTGGACGAGGGCAGCGACCGCGAAGAGACGTTCTTGTTCAGAGGCGGCCTGAAAGAGTTCGCCAGATATCTCAACCGGTCCAAGTCCAACCTCCACGACGACCCGATTTATCTCGTTGACACGAACCAAGAGGGCGAAGAGGTCGAGGTCGCTCTACAGTGGCACGACGGCTACAATGAAAACGTCCTCGCCTTTACCAACACGGTCTTCAATCGAGATGGTGGCGCACACCTTTCGGGCTTTCGGGCGGCCCTCACACGAACCATCAACATCTACGCCCAGTCCCAGAACCTCCTCAAGGGACTCAAGGAAAACTTTTCAGGCGAGGATGTACGCGAGGGCTTGACGGCGATTATCTCGGTTCGCATCCAGGAGCCCCGGTTTTCCTCTCAGACCAAGGACAAGCTCGTTTCGTCGGATGTCAAGGGGTGGGTGGAGTCGACCATCAACGAGCGCCTTGCCACCTACTTCGAAGAGCATCCGGCTGTCGCCAAGAGCATCGTCTCGAAATGTCACGACGCGGCGCTGGCGAGGGAGGCGGCCCGCAAGGCGCGCGAGCTCACCCGGCGCAAGAGCGCGCTGGAAACCTCGGCCCTGCCGGGCAAGCTCGCCGATTGCTCCGAGCGCGACCCGGAGCTTTCCGAGCTCTTCATCGTAGAGGGTGATTCCGCGGGCGGCTCGGCAAAACAGGGCCGGGACAGGCTCTTTCAAGCCATTCTGCCGCTCCGCGGCAAGATCCTCAACGTCGAAAAGGCGCGATTCGACCGGATGTTGTCCTCGGAGGAGATCCGGGCGCTCATCCTGTGCCTCGGCACCGGCATCGGCAAGGACGAGTTCGACCCGCTCAAGGTGCGGTACCACAAGATCATCATCATGACCGATGCAGACGTCGATGGCTCTCATATTCGCACCCTACTGCTGACGTTCTTCTATCGACAGATGCGGGAGCTTGTCGAGCGCGGACATCTTTTCATCGCTCAGCCGCCTCTTTACAAGGTCAGCCGAAAAAAGAAGGAAGTCTACCTTCGCGATGATGGAGATCTGGCCCGGTTCCTTCTCGATCGGGTCGAGGACGAGTTCACCCTCGTGGTCGGCACGACCGGCCAGGAGCTGATCGGGCGCGAGCTCCGCCGCGCCATCCTTGCCGCCCAGGAGTGGAACGAGAGTCTCAGCCGTCTCGAGCGCCGCGGCTGGCCACAGGATCTCGTTCTTGCCGCCCTCGACACGGAAGCGACGTGGGGGCAGGGAACCGTCAGCGCCGAGTTTGCCGACGCTCTCATGACCGAGCTCCGCGAGCTCGGGTACGAGGATGCCCGTGTGGAGCTCGACGAGGAACACGGCGTGCCCGAAGTCCTTTGCCGGGTCGGGTTCAACGGCCGAGGGCGAGAAGTTCGCCTTGGCGAGCTTTTCGGGTCGAGCGGACTTTTTCGTCGCGCGCGCAGCCAGATGGCACAGGTGGCGGCCCTCCGAGTCGGGCCGTTCCACCTCGATCGCAACGGCGAACGGGAAACCCTCGCCAGCCTGTCGGATCTGGTGGGTCGTGTCTATGAGGTCGCCAAGAAAGGCTTCAACATCCAGCGCTACAAAGGTCTCGGCGAGATGAACCCGAAGCAGTTGTGGGAAACGACCATGGATCCAGAGGCGAGGCGGCTCCTCCAGGTAACCATCGAGGACGGGGCGCATGCGGACGAGCTGTTCACAATCCTGATGGGTGACGCGGTCGAACCGCGCCGAAACTTCATCGAGACCAACGCCCTCGAGGCCCGCAACCTGGATATTTAAATGAGCGACCCAGCGACCCCCGCCCGCGCGGATCGAATGGCCGTGACCATCGAGGAAGAGCTCAAAAACTCGTACCTCGACTACGCCATGTCGGTGATCATCGGCCGCGCACTTCCCGATGTCCGCGACGGTCTCAAGCCGGTTCACCGTCGCATCCTCTACGGAATGTGGGAGAGCGGCACCACCGCAGCCCGCGGCTACAAGAAATCAGCCCGAATCGTCGGTGATGTGATGGGTAAGTACCACCCCCACGGAGACCAGGCGATTTACGATACCGCGGTCCGCCTGGCCCAGGATTTTTCGATGCGGCACCCCCTGATAGACGGTCAGGGCAACTTCGGATCGGTCGATGGCGACTCACCTGCGGCCATGCGGTACACAGAGGTACGGCTGACCCGGCTGTCCGACGACATGCTCGGCGACGACATCGACAAGGAAACCGTTGACTGGGTCCCCAACTACGACGGCTCCCTCAGCGAACCCACGGTGCTGCCGGCACGATTCCCGAATCTCCTGGTCAACGGGTCCTCCGGAATCGCGGTCGGAATGGCGACCAACATTCCGCCCCACAATCTCGGTGAGATAATCGACAGCTGCATCGCTCTCTTGTCGGACCCCGACCTCTCGGTCGAAGACCTGATGGACTTCGTGCAGGGTCCGGATTTTCCGACCGCTGGATTCATCCTCGGGCGCAAGGGCATTCACGACGCCTACACCACCGGACGCGGGATTGTCCGCATGCAGGCGCGGACCAGAATCAGGGAAGCCGAGAAAGGGCGCCGGGCGGCGATCATCATCAGCGAGCTCCCGTATCAGGTCAACAAGGCACGCCTGGTGGAGCAGATCGCCAACCTGGTCCAGAACAAGCGGCTCGTGGGCATTGCGGATCTGCGGGACGAATCCGACCGCGACGGCATCCGGGTGGTCATCGAGCTCAAGCGCGACGCGATTCCCGAGGTTGTTCAGAATAATCTATTCCAGAGCACCCAGATGCGCACCACCTTCGGGATCATTCTCCTCGGGGTGATCAACAACCAACCCAAGGTCTTCAACCTCAAGGAGCTCCTCCAGCACTTCCTCGACCACCGTCGCGAGGTGATCCTGCGGCGCACCACGTACGACCTCACTCGGGCCAGAGAGCGGGCCCACATTCTCGAGGGCCTCGTCATAGCCCTCGACAATCTCGACGCCGTCATCAAGCTGATTCGCGCCGCGCCCGATCCGGTGAGCGCCCGTGAGGGGCTGAAGAGCGAATTTGGTCTTTCCCAGCTTCAGGCCCAGGCCATTTTGGACATGCGCCTCCAGCGCCTCACCGGTCTCGAGCGCGACAAAATGGTTGACGAGTACCACGAGATCAAGAGGACCATCGCGCATCTTGAAAAGGTCCTCGATACTGAGGAGATGGTCACCGAGATCATTGTCGAAGAGCTCGCCGAGGTGAAGAAGAAGTTTGCGGACCAGCGCCGCACGGAGCTGATTTCCGACCCCAGCGAGATTTCGATCGAGGACCTCATCGCCGAGGAGGAGATGGTCATCACCGTCTCCCGCGGCGGATATGTCAAACGATCGCCATCTTCCACCTACCGCGCGCAGCACCGTGGCGGCCGCGGCCGCCGGGGCATGGCAACCAAGGACGAAGACGAGGTGTGGCAGCTCTTCGTGGCTTCCACTCACGCCACCATGCTCTTCTTCACCTCGACCGGGCGGGTCTTTGCGCGCAAGGTCCACGAGCTCCCGGATGTCGGTCCCTCGGCGATCGGCCGGGCCCTGGTCAACCTCCTCCAGCTAAACTCGGACGAGCATGTGCGAGCCCTGCTCGCGGTGCGTGACTTTTCCGAGCACGAGGACGCGCACCTGTTCTTCGCCACCCTTCTTGGAAGGGTCAAACGAACCCCGCTCGCCGCGTATGCCAACATCCGCGTGAACGGCCTCAAGGCCGTCGTGATCAACGACGGAGACGACCTCCTTTCGGTGCGGTTGACCCACGGTGACAGCCACGTCTTTATCGGAACCAACCGGGGGATGAGCATTCGGTTTCCTGAAACCGATGCCCGGCCCATGGGCCGTGTCACAGCGGGCGTGCGCGGGATCAACCTTCGCAAAGGCGACTTCGTGGAGGAGGTCGCGATCTTCGATCCAACACAAGAGACCGACATCCTGGTCGTCACCGATCTTGGTTTCGGCAAACGAACACCGATCGGGGAGTTCCGGGTGCAGCATCGTGGGGGCTACGGCGTCAAGCTCATCCAATTGACCAAGAAGAACGGGGTGGTGGCCGCGATTCGCCACGTGGAGGAGGACGACGAGATCCTCGTAGTCACGGAAGGCGGAATGATGATTCGGATGAACACGGCCGAAATCCGGCGAATCGGTCGCGCCACCCAGGGGGTTCGAATCATCCGCCTGAAAGAGGGCGACCGGGTGGTTTCGGTGGCTCGTGCCGAAGCATCAGGCGACGAGGAATTGGATAGCACCGACGACGAGGGCGTGGAACCGCTGGCAGATCCCGCGGGAGAAGACGCCTGATTCATTGGTGAAAAATGCGGGTTAGCGACGCCATCCCCCCGGCGATCCCGGCGGCAGTGATCATTCATCAAGAGGGCGCGATCGCTCTCATGGCCCTGATCGGTCTCTCACTCCGAGGCGACGGGGTCCTCGCCGGTCTCGCACCGTCCACGTCGCTCCTGACCTCGGTGTTCGGAGGCATCGCGATCGGGGTAGCGAGCTTCGTCGTATTGTGGGTTCTCAGGGGTCTGCGGCCGGCAGCCGATCTCGAGAGCTGGCAGCGGCGCATGGTCCGGGGATGGAGCATCACCGACGCCATGGCTGTTGCGCTGTTTTCGGGCCTTGCGGAGGAGGCTCTAATTCGTGCGCTGCTGCAGCCGCTCCTCGGTCTCTGGCCTGCCGCGCTATTGTTCGCTGCCCTCCATTTCATACCGGATCGGCGTCTGTGGCTGTGGCCCATCCTCGCTTTCATCCTCGGTTTGGTGCTCGGGTGGGTCTTCGCGCGTTGGGGATACCCGGCTGCAGCAGCCGCGCACATCACCATCAACGCCCTGTCGCTCCTGCGGCTGCGAACGCCGGCAACCGATTAACCCGCACGTCTCATCGAACGTGTGTGTACAATGAGCCGAACCCGCGGGAGGAAGCAGATGGACCTTCAAGATTCCCAGTTCCGCGTCAAGGTCGGACTGGCAGAGATGCTCAAGGGCGGCGTGATCATGGATGTCACGACCGCCGAACAGGCGAAAATCGCCGAAGACGCCGGGGCGGCGGCCGTGATGGCTCTCGAGCGCGTTCCGGCCGACATCAGGGTCCAGGGCGGGGTCGCCCGAATGTCGTCCGTCGATATGATCCAGGAGATCCAGGAGACGGTGTCGATTCCCGTGATGGCGAAGGTGCGAATCGGCCATATTGCCGAAGCGCGTATTCTCGAGGCGCTCGAGGTCGATTTCATCGATGAGAGCGAGGTCCTCACTCCGGCCGATGTGGAAAACCACATTTTCAAGCAGTCATTTACGATTCCCTTCGTATGCGGTTGTCGCAACCTCGGCGAGGCCCTGCGTCGAATTGGCGAGGGTGCGGCTCTGATCCGAACCAAAGGTGAAGCCGGCTCGGGCGACATCGTCGAAGGAGTGCGTCATCTGCGCGCCGTCCAGCGCGGCATCAGGACGTTGACAATTCTCGATGAGGACGAGCTGATGACCGAGGCCAAGGAGCTCCAGGCCCCATTCGAGCTTGTCCGCTGGGTGGCTGAAAACGGCCGTCTGCCGGTGCCGAACTTTGCGGCCGGCGGGATCGCGACCCCGGCCGACGCCGCCCTGTGCATGATGCTTGGAGCAGAGTCGGTTTTTGTCGGGTCCGGAGTTTTCAAATCCGACGATCCGGTGAACCGTGGCCGTGCGATTGTCCAGGCGGTGACACACTGGCAGGATGCGGCCAAGCTCGTCGAGGTGTCACGAGGTCTCGGCGAAGCGATGTCCGGCCTCGATTCGGGCAAGCTCACACCGGAGGAGATGCTCT
>JAIVTZ010000129.1:0-7798 GCA_049188105.1 Deltaproteobacteria bacterium
CCACACCTCCAGAGGATGCGGCGCGGCTGCTGAGTGAGGTGGATGCGGATTCGGAGTAACGCAGGGTTCAGGGTTCAGGGTGCAGGGCGCAAGGCGCAGGGTTCAGGGGTTCGGCCGGCAATCGCTCTCGCTATCGGGATCTCTGTCGCTTTCGAAATGGACACCACCCATCTAAGGTTTCGATAGCGATTGCGATAGCGACCGACACGTCGGACGCGGACGCAGGACTGCCACGAACCCTTTTCAACCCATGATGACAACTTTGAGTCAGGACTTGACACTTGTGCCCTGTGCCCTGTGCCCTGAACCCTGAGATCAGCTCTTGTTTCGTACTTCGAGCTCGGCCCTGACCACCCCGGCTGCGTGGATGTGCCGTTTCACCAACGCTACCAGGGCCTGCTGATCGATGATCGGTTTCGCTACGTAGTCGTTGGCGCTGGACTCGAAGAGCAGGCGCTCGCGGTCCCCCTTCATGGCGTGAGCGGTGAGGAGGATGACGGGCAGATTGATGCCCTCGGGCAGATCGCGGAGGCGCCGGGTGAGCTCGACCCCGTCCACCCTTTCGCCCGCGACCTGGGTGTTGCGGAGCGAAACATCCATCAGTACCGCCTTCACCGGACGCCCCTGGATCACCCTGATGATCTCGTCCCCGTCATCGGAACACACCACGTCGAACCCTCCAACCGCGGTGAGAATCGCCTCCACCAGCACCGCGTTTGCGGGATCATCTTCGACGACCAGCACCAGCTCTGCCATGGGCCCTCCTCCAATGACTGTAGCTTGGACGCCACCGAAGATCCATCGAAGACCGGAAGAGAAAATTCTCAATTCTCAATGCTCAATGCTCAATTCCCGCCCACCCCACCCCGGGGTTAAAATCATGAGAGCAATGGCGGTCATTCAGAATTGAGAATTGAGAATTCAGCACGAATATCAACGGGCACTATGGCTTTTCAAGAACTCATCGATGTCACCACAGTTGACGAGATCCGAAGCGGTGGCGCCGGCCTTGCGAGCTACTGCCAGACCCCAGCGGACATCATCGAGGCCCCTGGTCGAGTGGGCATCGGGGTCGACCGCCAGCTTGAGCCCGAGCTCGAGAGCGCGGCGGGCCCAGCGCCAGTCGAGATCGAGGCGGTAGGGGCTGGCGTTGATCTCCACCGCAACCCCGTGCTCGAGGCACGCCTGCAGCACGCGTTCGAGGTCAACCGCATAACCCGGTCGAGCCAGCAGCAGCCGGCCGGTGGGATGCCCGAGCACTCTGCATGCCGGGTGCGAGACGGCGCTCACGATTCTCTCGGTCTGCCTCTCCTGCGAAAGACGAAAGGCCGAGTGGACCGAGGCGACCACGTATTCGAGCCCGTTCTCGCATCCGGTGGGAATGTCGAGTGTGCCGTCGCTCAGCACATCCGCCTCGATCCCCTTGATGATGCGCATCCCGCCGCCGTCACGGTTGAGCTCGTCGATCCGCCGCCACTGGTCGCGAAGCCGATCGGCCGTGACGCCGTTGGCGTAGACGGCAACCGGCGAATGGTCGGCCACGCCGAAGAACGACCAGCCGCGCGCACACGCAGCAGCTGCCATCTCCGCCACCGTTGCGGCGCCGTCTGAGTCGGTCGTGTGGTTGTGGAGCACCCCGAGCACGTCCTCCATCGTCACCAGCTCGGGGAGAGTCCCGGCCGCCGCCCGCGCCACCTCGCCTCCGTCTTCGCGCAGCTCCGGCGGCACCCACTGGCAACCGAGGGCCCGATAGATCGCATCTTCGTCAAGACATTCGACCCTGTTTTCGCCCCGCCACAACCCATCCTCGCGAAGCTCCAGGCCCAGGGCCGTGGCGCGTTCGGAGAGAGCGTCAAGGTGATCTTCAGACCCCGTGGACCACACCATCGCCGCTGCTACCGCGGGCGGCGGGACTACCCACACCCGGACCGCCAAGCCGTCCCCGGTAGAGCCGAGCCACCGGCCCGGCCCGCTGTGCTCCACATCCGACAGGTGCGCACCGAGGATGGCGCCGGCCGCTTCCTCATTCTCGGACACCACCACCAGGTCCACTCTGTCCACGGTCTCGCAGAACCGACGAACTTCGCCGGTGATGACCACTCGATCCACCGCCGGGTTTTCGGCGAACGCGGTCTCAAGTGTGGTCGCGGCGGTCCACGCCTCGTTGATCAGCCGACGCTCGTTCGCACGTCGCGCGAATCGTATCGACTCGAGCAGTCGTCCCTGGGTCTTGGCGCCGAATCCCGGCAGCTCCACGAGCCGATTCTCGCGGCAGGCATACTCCAGCTCGCCGAGGCTGACCACGCCCAGATCCCGCCACAGGGCACGCACCTTCTTCGGCCCCAGACCGGGAATGGAGAGCATCGCCCGCACCCCGACCGGGATTATATTCTCCAAATCGTCGAGGGCCTGGGGCGTGCGTCCGGCGGACAGCTCCTCGAGGACAGCAAGCGTACCCCGTCCGATTCCCTTGACCCCCAGGAGATCGCCGCTCTCGACCATGGCCTCGAGATCTCCCTCCAGCCGCTCGACGATCCGCGACGCATTGGCAAACGCGCGCACACGGTGGACGTTGTCGTTCTGCACCTCGAGCAATCGCGAGATCTCGCGCAGGACCCGCGCGGACGTCTTCCGATCAAGGGCCATCACGCCTCCAGAATCGTTAAACACACGCAAACAAGGTCTATCATCACCGTCCGAACCGCGCCATCATGATATATTCTTCTAGTCAAATGGGCTTTGCATCACGTTTTCGATCCAGCCTGACCTACCCCATCGCAGCGACCCTGGTTCTCGTCACGGTGGTGCCGATGGTGTCGGTGGGACTGCTGCTGATTTCGTACAACCGCACCCACCTCGAAACTGTCGAGAAACGCTACCTGGGTCGGCAGGCGGTGAGCCTCGCGGGCGAGACCTCACTCTTCATGGACGGCCACCGCACGCAGCTGGAGAGCACGGCGCGCGCGCTCGCGGCCACAAAGATCGTTGACGTAGGCGCCTTAGAGGAGCTTCTTCAGGGACTCGGCAACCAGCCCGGCAGCTCATTCGTATATCTGCAGATCATGACGCGCGAGGGAGCCGGCGCCTTCGTCCGATCTCCGAGACTGGGTTCCGCCACCTTCAACGTGCTCGAAGAGGCGGCTCGGGTGGCGCACGAGACGGCGCTCGAGGGAATCCGGGTTGACGAGGTCATTCTCGACCTCCCCGGAGACGATGCCCCGAAAGCGATTTTCTCCTTTCCGCTCGATTCACCCTCAAGCCAGGTGTGGGCTACTCTCACCGGCATTCTCGACCTCGAGCCCCTGCAGAACAAGCTCGGGGAAAACACATATGCCGGGCTGTTGGTGAGCATCGTCGACGGCAGCGGCCGGGTCGTCGTCTCCTCTGTTCCGAGCATGCGAGGCATGACCCTCACCGGTTCCCCCCTGGTCCAGGATTTTCTCAAGAGCCGACAGCGCGTCACCCTCACCTACGACCACCCCATCGATATCGATACCGGTGAGGTTTTGGGATCGGTGGCGCCGATCCAAGAGCTCGGCTGGGGAGTGGTCATGGAGCGCCCCACCAGCGCAGCCTACGCGCCGGTGCGGGTGATGCAGCATCGAACCCTCGGGCTGTCGGCCCTCGCCGCACTGACCGCCCTCGTCATCGGCTCCATTTTGGGCCGGCGCCTCATCATTCCGCTGCAAAACCTGGCCTCGACCTCGTCCGAGATCGCCAAGGGCAATCTCGCGGTCCGCGCGACGGTACGCGGTCAGGACGAGATCGCACGCCTCGGAAGCAACTTCAACGACATGGCGGGTAACATCGAGGCCCTGGTCCGCCGCCTCAAGCAGGCGCTGCGGCAAAACCAGGAGCTCTTCCTCGAGACCATCAAAACGCTGGCCGCCGCCATCGACGCAAAGGACCCGTACACACGCGGCCACTCGGATAGAGTGAGCTCCTTCTCCATGGCCATATCGCGCCACCTCGGGCTCACCCAGGAGGAAGTCTTCCAGGTGCATATCGCCGCTATTCTCCACGACGTCGGAAAGCTCGGAATCCGCGAAGGCATCCTCAACAAACCCGGTGGGCTGTCGGATGAAGAGTTCGATATCATGCGCCAGCATCCCTCGATCGGAGCTCAGATCATGAGCCCGATCCGAATGCTCAAGGACATCATCCCGGGCATCCGGAACCACCACGAAACCTGGGACGGGAAAGGCTACCCCGATCAGCTCGAGGGGGAGGAAATCCCGATGGTGGCACGAATCATCGGCGTTGCGGACACCTTCGACGCCATGACGACCACCCGCCCCTACCAGCAGGCCATGACCCTGGACTATGTGCTCGCAAAGATGCGGTCCATGTCGGGCACCCGATTCGACCCGGTGGTGGTCGATGCATTCATTGCTGCGGTGGAGTCCGGAGACATCAGCCCCCCCACATCGATCTCGGAAGAATCCGTCTCGACGGAGGTCTCATGAAACGTCCGATCCTTCCCATTCTGTGTCTTGTGATCTTCGCTGTTGTCGCCATCATCTGCCCGGCAACTGCCGGCGCCGCGGGATCGGCCCCCCCATCCAATGACAAGAAAAAGAAATCGTCCAAGAAAAATCAGGCCTCCGTCGATCCGCTCTACGCGCTGACCCTCATGCGCCAGGGCTCGGTTCTGATGCAGCAGGGCCGCCTCGAACGGGCGATAGAAGCCTTCGAACAGGCCGACCAGATCGCCCCCGGCAACGCCACCGTCCACAACATGCTGGGGCTATGTGCGCTCCGGCTGGGGTCTTTTGACGACGCTATGGTCTCTTTCGACCGCGCTCTTGCGATCATCCCCGGCTTCACTGACGCCCGCAACAATCGGGGGGCCACCTACCTTGCCATGGGCGAGTACGATCTGGCGGAAGTCGACTTCATCGCAGTGCTGGGCGACTCGACCTATCCCTACCGAAAGCAGGTTTACTACAACCTCGGTCTGACATACGTCCAGCGCGGCAAACTGGGCGCGGCCAAGAACAGCTTTCGCAAGGCGATCGTCCTGCCGAATCCGGTCGTCGAGGGGTATATCGAGCTCGCCGGGATCGCTCAACGGCGGGGCCAGCTGGAAACCGCCGAGGACCTCCTCCTGGAGGCAAAGCTCAACTTCCCCGAGCGCACCGACGTCTCGTTCGAGCTCGGCAAGCTGCTGATGATCATGGGTCGTGAGGACGAGGCGCGTCCACATCTCGAGCGGGTCGTCGCAGACGAACCGGGCTCGGATTCCGCGGCAATGGCCAGGTCCCTGCTCGGGACGGGATAGATGCCCTTTAACTACCTGCTGACAAATCTTCTGGTTGACGTGCCGCAGGCCGTCGGTGCGATCTTCGTCGATCCCGAGGGCGAGGCGGTGGAATGGGTCGCCCGCCACGGCGATCCTTTCGACCTCAAGGTCGAGGGCGCCTATCACAGTATTTTCATGCGCCAGCTCGAGAACGTCGCGACCAGCGTGAAGGTCGGCGCGATCGATTCGTTCGTGCTCGAGGGCAGCCGAATGGTCACGTTGACTCAGGCCTTACCCGACGGCTACTATGTGATGCTCGTTGTGGATCGAAACGGCTCCAGGGCGCAGGCTCTGCACCGGCTGCGCCGTGCGGCGCAGATCATCGCGCAGGAGATCACCTGAGGCCGTACGGAAAAAACACACAACGAGGTGGTTCAGAGACGCTGGGGGTGTGATGGCTCGGTCGTTCCTCGGAAAACTCAAACGCGGTCTCTTCATGACCCACACCGAGTTCCTGGAAAAGGCGGGAGAGGCTCTCAGTCGCACGGGTCCGGTGGAGCCGGCAACTCTCGACCGGCTCGAGGAAGCCCTCATAGCCTCCGATGCCGGCGTCGAGCTTTCAATTCGTCTGATCGAGGAGCTTCGCAACGAAGTGCGATCGGGGCACATCACGACCGCCGAGGAGCTCCGTCCCGCGGTTCGTGAGCAGCTGCTCGCCCTCCTCCGGGCGGCCGAGGACGCGCTGCCGTCGGCCGACTCCTCAGCTCAACCTCGAATCACGCTCCTGGTCGGGGTCAACGGAACCGGCAAGACGACGACCGTCGCCAAGCTCGCAAAACGAAAACAGGAGGCCGGCTCCACTGTCATCCTCGCCGCTGCCGACACATTCAGGGCGGCTGCGGTCGATCAGCTCGAGATTTGGGCCGAGCGGGTCGGCGCGCCGGTCGTAAGCCAGCAGGAGGGCGCCGACCCGGCGGCGGTCGTATTCGACGCCATCTCGGCCGCACGCTCACGGAATATCGACGAGGTCCTGGTGGATACCGCCGGGCGTCTGCACACGCGCACCAATCTGATGAAGGAGCTCGAGAAGGTGAAGAAGGTGGCGGGGCGCGAGGTGCCCGGGGCGCCGCAGGAGGTGCTGCTGGTCCTCGACGCCACCACCGGATCCAACGGCATCGAGCAGGCCAAGCGTTTCGGCGCCGTCGCCGGGGTCACCGGGGTCGTGCTCACCAAGCTCGACGGCACCGCCAAGGGCGGTGTGATATTGGCCATTGCCGATTCCCTCAAGCTCCCGGTACGATGGGTGGGTGTCGGTGAGGATGTGGACGATCTCCTGCCCTTCGTACCCGAGGAATTCGTGGACTCGCTGCTCGAAATCGATGCGGGAGATACTCTAGAAGGATCTGTTTAGGCGATGCACATGTCGCGGGCGGAGTGAATGAGGCGATCAGGATCGGGCGTTCCACGGGGAGGCGATGAGGTTTCGTCGGGACCGGCTCGGGTCGGCCCAGGCAACGGCGTCGGCCGGCCGCGTGAAGTCGACGACCTTTACTGGATGGAGCGCGCTCTCGAGCTGGCCGCCCGCGGCCGCTGCGGCGCCTCTCCCAACCCGATGGTAGGAGCGGTCATCCTCGATGCAGAGGGCCATCGCGCCGGAGAGGGCTATCATGCCGCCTACGGTGGCCCCCATGCGGAAGTGGTTGCGTTGGCCGAGGCCGGCGATCGGGCGCGTGGCGGCACCCTCTTCGTGACCCTCGAGCCGTGCGCCCATCACGGCAAGACACCGCCCTGCGTCGATGCCATTCTCGCCGCCGGCATACGGCGGGCCGTGATCGCGCTCGCCGATCCCACCCCGGACGCCGGGGGCGGCACCGAACGCCTGCGCTCAGCCTTTGCCGATGAGCGGACCTCGATGCGGGCCGCTGCGGCCCACGGGGCGCGGAAAGCCGAGCAGAATTGGGTCTTATCACCGCATACATTTTGAATCGATCCATCCGGTCTCAGCACCGGCTCTTTTCTGCCATCGCTGCAGACACACACATTTTTGCCAAAGGGGCCTTTGCGCTTTGCGAGCGCAGTTTGAAAATTCTTCTTCAGTTCCGCTTTTTGTTTGTCCGGCAGCTGCTTGAGCTGCGATGCTGTCGCCGGTGCCGCAATTAACGCCAGCATGATCAGGCTAGAAATGATTGCCACCAGCTGCTTGGCTGGCCGCCGCGGTCGAGCGGACGGTGCGAGCGGTTCGGACTTTTGGACCCAAACCGTCTGTTGCGCACCAGGTCTAAAGTTTTCAGCGTTATCTTTCATTTTGGCAATATCTCGCATTACGGCGCCCTCCTTTGGTTTTGCCGATAATTATGGAAATCGTGAAGGAAAAAATCCGTACTGACAAAAAACTCTTTATCGCCACCAACATGCAGCTGACCGAATCGGAAGCCAAGGCCTTCTGGCCGGTCTATGACACCTATCAGGCAGCACTCGAAGCGCTGGTTAATCGGAAGGGCAAACTGATTGAAAAATTTGCCGCCAATTACGAAACCCTGTCCGATGACATGGCCA
>JAIVTZ010000130.1:0-6566 GCA_049188105.1 Deltaproteobacteria bacterium
GGTCAGGCCGAACTCTCGGAAGAGCCGTCCGACCAACCCACCGAGAAAGAGAATCGGCATGAAGACCGAAACCAGGGCCACGGTTGTTGCCACCACGGCGAAGAATATTTCCTTGGTGCCCTCGACGCCGGCGCTGTGCGGTTCGTGGCCGGCTTCGATCTTGGCGTAGATCACCTCGACGACGATAATCGCGTCGTCGACCACGAGGCCGATTGCCAGAACCAGTGCCAGCAGGGTCAGCACGTTGAGAGAGAACCCGGCCACGTACATGACGAAGCACGAACCGATCAGGGACACCGGGATCACCACCACCGGAATCAGCGTTGTGCGCCAGTCACGCAGGAAGAGGAAGATAACGAACATCACGAGGCCGAAGGCAATGAGGATGGTCTGCCTCACCTCGGCCACCGATTTGCGGATATGGCTGCTGGCGTCGAAGGCCCACGAGACCTCGATATCCTCGGGCAGCGACCGTGCGATCATCTCGACCCGTCGTTTGAACTCGTCCGCGATGGCGATGTAGTTCGCTCCCGGCTGCGGGCGGGCGACGACCAGAACCATCGGGATGCCGTCCTGCTTCAGCACGGTGCGTTCGTTGCGGGGGCCGAGCTCCGCGTGACCGACATCCCGCAAGCGAACGATCCGGTCGCCCTGGCTTTTGAGGATGAGGTCGTTGAAGGCCTCCGGTGTATTGAGGCGGCTCATGGTGCGGATCGGCAGCTCGACGTCCGTCCCCTCGATCCGGCCCGACGGCAACTCGACGTTCTCGCGCGCCACCGCGTCCCTGATATCGATCGGCGACAGTCGGTGGCCGGCCAGCTTGTTGGGATCGATCCACAGCCGCATGGCGTAGGTCTTCTCGCCCCAGATGTCGACGCTGGCGACGTTGGGAATGGTCTGCAGACGCTCGACGAAGGCTTCCTGGGCAAGGCGGCTGAGCTCGAGCAGGTTGCGCTTGTCGCTGCTCACGCTGATGCCGGCAATCGGCCGCGCATCGGCATCCGCCTTCCGGACGATCGGGGGGTCGGCGTCCGGGGGAAGGTCGCGCATGGCCCGGGACACTTGATCGCGAATGTCGTTTGCGGCGCGTTCGAGATCGGTCCCGAGGTCGAACTCGGCCTGTACGGTGCTGCGGCCGTCGCGACTGGTCGAGGTCAGGGTGCGGATTCCGTCCACCCCGTTGACCGCCGCCTCGAGCGGCTCCGTGATCTGGGACTCGATCACGTCGGCCGAGGCCCCCCGATAGGAGGTGGAGACGCTGATGTTCGGCGGGTCGAGCGAAGGGAACTCTCTCACACCGAGAAAGGAGAATCCGAGCAATCCGAAGAGGACGATGGTGATCGACATCACGATCGCCAGGACCGGACGTCGGATGCTGAGGGTGTAGAGCGTCATGACGCCGAATCGGAGTCGGTGGGAGGCCCATCGAGCTCGACCTCGAGGCCGGGGTGCAGCTGCTGGATGCCGGAGACGATGACGAGCTCGCCCCCGGCGAGACCGCTGGTGACCTGGACCGCGGTATCGGAGCGGATGCCGGTCTCGACCGTCCGCGGCTGGGCTTTTCCGTCGTCAAAGACGAAGACCTTTTTCCCGCCGAGCTCCGGGATGACCGCGATCGACGGAACCGTCAGCGCGTCCGGAACCGAACGAACGACGAGATCGACGTTGGCGAAGGCTCCGGGCACCAACACGCCATCGCTGTTGGGGCACCGGGCGCGCAGCCGGAGTGACCGGGTGGAGGCGTCGACGCTCGGCTCGATGGCGTAGATCGTCCCCGGAAATCTGCGGTCGGTCCCATCGACGGCGAAGGAGATCTCGTCGCCAACCTGCATCAACGCCGAGTACTTCTCCGGCACCGTGAAGTCCAACTTGACGGGATCGAGGTCGTTCAACGAGGCGATACGGGTCTGGGGTGAGAGAAAGCTGCCCGGGCTCACCCACCGCAGACCGATGACGCCGCTGAACGGAGCACGGATTTCCGTTTTCAGCAGCTGCGCCTCGATGAGCTGGAGCTCGGCGCGCAGGACGTTGAGCTCGCCGAGAGCCACATCATAGTTTTCGCTGCTGGTGACGCCGTCATCGAGGAGCCGTTGCTGCCGGGCTTCGGCACGCTCGGCGAGCTCGACCCGATAGAGCGCCTGCTGCCGTTCGGCGAGGAGCTCGGTATCGTCGATTTTCAAAAGCAGCTCACCCGCGGCCACCCGGCTCCCCTCCTGGAAGAGGATGTCGGAGATCTTGCCGGAGATCTCGCTGACGATGTCGACCTCCTCGTTGGCGCGCACAGTCCCGGTGGTTGTAAGGCGCTCGATGAACAGCGTCGGAACAACTCGATGAACCTTGACCCGCAGGATTTTCTCTGGCGTCGCAGTGGAAACGGGTGCGGAGGCCCGGCGAAGCTGGATCAGCTTGGGCGCCGCCAACACGGCGAGAATCGCGAGCGCCGCCGCTACGCCGACGCCACGTCTTGGGATTGCTCTCATCGGGCTCTCCTGTTTACCGGACTTTCCGGCCTGATGCGGATCGTTGGGTCGGCCCCAACCGAGGCTCGTTTATACCATGAGGACCGTCGTTGGGCCGACTTTACCCATCCAAACAGACCCCAAAAACCAACCGCCGAGGGCGACATTAATCGTGAGCCTGAGGCTGACGCCCCGGGCTATGCCTCTTCCACCACTTGCAGAACGGCGGCGGCCAACTCCTCGGGCACCTCTTCCTGGAGGAAGTGGCCGGCATCGGTTTCCGCCACCTCGGCGTCGGGAAAGAGCTTTTTGATGCCGTTGATGGAGCGGCCGAGGATCGGGTCGCGCATCCCCCACACGAGGCGGACCGGGCCCGAGAAGGACCGCGCCCAGTCCTCGGCCTCCTGAAGCGTGCGGAGGGTTGGGCTGTCGAGGCTCGTCGGTACGAGTCGCGCCAGCGCCAGAGGCGCGACGCGATCCTTGAAGGCCCGCAGGGGGTAGCGGTAGGCGCGCCGCTCCGCGGGCCCGATGCTGCTGCGGTCTCCCTGCACCAGGTGGAGGACGGGCACGGGCAAGTTGAAGACCCTGAAGACCAGGTCGCTCACGAGGGGCATGTGTGAGAAACGGTGGAAGGCCGTCACCCGGGGCGGGCGGCGCGGCACACGGATGGCTGTGTTGGCGAAGACCGCGCCGCGGACCCGCTGCCGGTTCCGCGCCGCCATGACGGCGATGATCGGTCCGCCCCAGTCCTGGCCGGCGATCGTGATGTCGCGGAGATCCAGCGCAGCGACCAGGGCCGAGATGCGGCCGGCGTGGAAGTCCAGGGTGTGAACCCGCGGATCCCGCGGTTTGTCGCTGAGGCCGAGACCGACGAGGTCGGGAGCGATGATCCGGACGTTCTCCCGCGCGAGGATTCGGATGACCTTGCGCCAGAGAAAGGACCAGGTCGGGTTGCCGTGGAGCAGGAGAATCGGCGGCCCGCTGCCTTCGTCAATGAAATGGATCTCGTGATCGCCGTCCGAGAACACCCGGCGGTTGAAAGGCAGTTCGTCCTCGAGCCACGAGGGCAGAGCGGGCGGAGGGAGGAATCGAGAGGTCACCGGCTCGGATGTCCGTTCTTCATGTCGCACCCCCTGTCGCTGGACTCACGATGACACCTCCGTGTCCCACTACGCAAGCACGCCGCCGATTTCGACCTGACAACGGTCGATGGGCCCAGGGTTGGAAGGTGAGCTTATTATCAGCGGCACCCATTTGACGCGGATAACTTTCCCCGCACGGAGCCGTTTCTCATCGAGTGTGCCCCGCCATGATTGGTGTGTAGTATCGAGGGCGCCGAGGCGCCCTCCTGCCTGTGCTTCGCGACCGATGTTTTCATTCTGGTCGCGTGCTCCATGGTCTTCATGGCCGCGGTCGTCCGGTCGTCCAAGACCCTGCTGGTGCTCGGTGGAATCATCCTCCTGGAGGAGATCTACGAGACCGGGGTCGCCCTCCTCATCCTCCGAGCCGAACGCGCGGCCTGTTGAGGATGTTAACCGTGCACCGGGACGGCGCCGAGCGGCTTTGAGGATCATGATGCCGCGTCCGGGAATTGTCGTGTCTATTTATTCGATATCACAGTAGAACGGAGTGAAAGGAGTACCTCATGTCTGACACTATTCGCCAACGCTTGGATCAGCTCAACGGCATGATCCTCGAAGGCAAGGTCATGGAGGCGATGCACGAGTTCTACGCCGACGACCTGGTCATGGCCGAGAATGACAACGAACCCACGGTGGGCCTCGACGCCAATCTCGAGCGTGAGCAGGCTTTCGTCGACAACACCACCTGGTATGGCGCTGAGCTCAAAGGCGTCGCCGTCGGAGACAACGTTTCGATGGTCGAGTGGTGGATGGACTTCCATAACACCCAGTACGGCGAGCGGCTCGCCTTCACGCAGGTGGCGGTGCAGCGCTGGCGGGACGACAAGATCTACGACGAACGCTTTTACTACTCACCGCAGCCGGTCACCGAAGGTTGATAACGCCGCGCGCGAGCGCGAGGCGGATTCCGCGGTTGAAGGTGCAGGCACCAATTTCCTGGGAAAAACTGAAGGTGGACCTGCGAGCGAAGGTGCGGGCGTTGCTTGAGATCTGACGCGACTCCGGCACCATGGCGACGATGCGGAGCGGTCCTCCGCTGCCGCCGGCGATCTTCATCGGCAGGGCGATCACCAGAAAGCCCGTCGCCCTGAGCTGATCGAGATTCGTACGGTTCTCGAACACCGGGAGGTCGGCCGGAAGGGTGCCACGGATCACTTTGTCACTTGGCTGGGCGAGTTCAGGCCAGAAGCACCTCAGGGGAAACAACTTCGCTCGCTACCTCTCCACCTCCACGTCCCAGTTCAGAATGACATTCAGGTGTCCCGGCCGTTCGGTTCCGCCATCGGTCCGCAGCAGCAGCAGCCGGCCGTCCGGGCCGACGTCGTACGACAGCCCGGGCACGTTCGAGTACGCCCCCTCGACCACGACCTCCGGCCGCCCTGCACGGAACCGCTTGCCGTCGGCTGAGGCCTCCAGAATCGGAGTCGCGTAGAAGCGGTTGCCGTTGCGGTAGTAGAGAGTCTTCCCATCCTCGGAGAAAATCGGCTCCTCGCCGCCGTCCAAAGACACGCTGTAGGAGCGGTCGCCACCGATAGCGCGGGCGTAGATCTCGTATCGTCCCGACTCGTCCGACGTGTAGGCGAACCAGCGGCCGCCGGGAGATATGTCCGGACCCCACTCGGAGCCGTCGGTGACGACTACTGGCTCGGGCTCGCCGGGCGCGTCGGGGTCGAGCCGAAAAATGCCATAGTTCATCGCCATCAGGAGCCCGACGTCGTCGTGCCACACGTAGGGGCTGAGCGACTGGTCAGATTCGTACAGGAGGGTCGCGGGAGTGCTGCTGCCCACCGTCCGCAGATAGAGCGACCAGGTGTCGCCGGTGGACGACACGTACACGATTCGCTCGCCATCCGGCGCCCATGTCGCACGGTAGCCACTGCCATCGGTGGTGAGCAGGCGACGAGCCCCGCGCTCGAGGTCGTAGATCCACACCCTCTTGTCGGTGCCTCCCCCAACCGTGATAGCCAGGCTCGTCCCGTCCGGTGAGAGCTCGAATTCGCCGTAGGACAGGAGCGGGAATCCGAGCGGATTGACGTTGCCCCGGGCGTCGTCCCAGACCAGCTCGTTGCCGAGCAGCCGCTCGCCGGGCACATAGACCATCGTGCCTTTCTGCGAAACGGCGTACTGACCGATCCAATCCTCGACGAGGAGCCCGTCCAGAGCCGTCACCGGCCGCACCGCCTCGCCGAGCCGGTCGAGGTCGAAGGGCGCAGCCATCAGCACGCCGTCGCGGACCAGGAGCAGGAGCCCGCCCGGCAGAAGCCGCGGCATGCTGCCGCCAATCCCGAGCGCCGTCCTCTCCGCCGTGGCCAGGTCCAGGAAACTGACCAGGTTCCTATCGGATTCCACGCCCTTGGCGGCCTGGTATTCACCGTTGATCAAGATCGCGTCCAAACCCGGCACGCGGCTGGGCCAGTAGTACTCGTCTCCGGCGGTCACGGTTTCGAAGGGAGTCGCGGTGCCGCGCTCGGCGTCGACCCTCACCAGCTCGCGGGCTTCCGCGCGGTTGATGATGATCTCGTTGTCGTTCACCCAGCAGTGCCCGAAGGAGTTGGGCAGCTCGATCAAGCTCGTCGCGCGATCGCCTCGTGCGTCCATGCGCATGAGAGCGTTGCCCGTCATGAAGCTGATCCAGTTGCCGTCGGGTGAGATCTGCGGGTGATAGGCGCCGCTGGTGTCCTCGAGCAGCTCGCCCTCGGCCTCGTCGAGGAAGCGTCGATAGAGCCACGTGGTGTCATCGCGCTCGACCACGACGACGATCAGCCGACCGTCGTCGGAGATCGCGATGCAGGGCTGTGGCGCGCCGAGTGGGAGCTTGTCGCGGCTGGCCACCTGCAGGCCGTCGGGGAGGGCCAGGGAGAGGTGGGTCGGCAGGCGTTCTTCCTCGCCCCGAGCGGGGGGCTTGAAGAACCACGCCGCAGCGAAGATCGCCACCGTGAGCGCGAACGAGCCGCTTTCAAATCTG
>JAIVTZ010000130.1:6576-7786 GCA_049188105.1 Deltaproteobacteria bacterium
CGGGGAGGGCCAGGGAGAGGTGGGTGGGCACGCGTTCTTCCCCGCCCTGATCAGAGGGCCCGAGGAACCACACCGCTGCGACGATCGCCACCGCGAGCAGGGCGATCGCCGCGGGTAGCGCCGGCGAGCGCTTCTGCTTCGGGGCGTCGGTGTGTGGCGGTTCGTCATCCGCGAGCTCGAGGCGCGCGTCGGCGGCCGAACGCAGCCGCTCCTTCGGGTTGCGGACCAGGCAGCGGCGCAGCACGCGGCGGACGTTGGCCGGCGTGTCGTCCGGCAGCAAGTCCCAGTCCAGCTCGGCGCGCAACACCGCGGCGAGCGTGTCCGAGACCGTGTCACCGGCGAAGAACTGTCGGCCAGTGAGCATCTCGAAGAGGATGACGCCAAAGGCCCACAGATCCGCGCGCTGGTCGACCGCCTCGCCGCGGGCCTGTTCGGGTGACATGTAGGCCGCGGTACCGAGGATCACGCCGGCCTGTGTCATCGCGGCGGTGATGGTGGGCGAGCTGGCGATGTCGTCATCGGAGCCCTGGTCGCCGCCATAGGCCCGCGCCAGGCCGAAGTCGAGGATCTTGAGCTCGCCCCCCGGGGTGATCTTGAGGTTCGCGGGTTTGAGGTCGCGGTGGATGATGCCCTGCTCGTGGGCGGCCGCGAGGCCTTCGGTGAGCTGCACGGCCAGGGCGACGGCTTCGTCGACCGGGATGGGGCCTTTGCCGAGGCGCTCGCTGAGATCCTCACCTTCAACCAGCTCCATCACGAGGAAGCGGTTGTTGTCATCCTCCTCGAAGCCGTAGATGCTGGCGATGTTGGGGTGTTGGAGGGCTGCCAGGGCCCGCGCTTCGCGTTGGAACCGCGCGATCCGTTCGGGGTCGGCGCTCATCTCCTCGGGGAGGATCTTGATGGCGACCTCCCGGTCGAGCTTGGGGTCGTGGGCTCTGTAGACCTCACCCATGCCGCCGGCGCCGAGCAGCGACACGACACGGTACCCGCCGATCCTGGTTTCAGGCTCCATAATTGGAAGATCCCCCAATGTTGTGATTGCGACGCGGTCGTTACTGCAACACGCAGCGGAAGAAGCCTATTCTCGGTTGACGTTCCACCGTAAGCTCCAGCTCGGCCCGGCCCCTCTCCCTGGGATCGCCGAGCTCCAGCTCGGCATCATGGCGCCACACTTTCCAGCGGCCTTCGAACCCAACCGGCACAATGCGGAACA
>JAIVTZ010000131.1:0-7737 GCA_049188105.1 Deltaproteobacteria bacterium
ACCCTGCACCCTGTGCCCTGCACCTCGGTGGGCGGGTGGGTGGGACCTACCCTAACGACAGAAGACACTGTACCGTTGACGGCGAGAACAGAGCGTCAATGCGTGAACAACGGGGGTGAGTGATGACATGTGATCGTAAGGCGTGGATTCTCGTACTGATTATTGGTTTCCTGGCGTGCTCCGGCGGCGCTGGCGAGGCGCCACCCACGGAAGGCGCCGCAACGCCGGAACCGATTGCCGCGGTGCCACCGGCACTGGTGGCGGAGATGATGGAGCCGTTCCACGGCGACTTCGACGCGATGGTCGAGGCCCGGATCATCCGGGTCCTCGTGACCTACAACAAGACCAACTTCTTCCTCGACGGCGGCACCCAACGCGGGGTCACCGCCGATGCGCTGCGTGAGTTCGAGAAGTACCTCAACAAGGAGCTCAAGCTCGGCCGCCGTCCGCTCCAGGTGGCGGCCATCCCGGTGCTGCGCGACCAGCTCATCCCGTTCCTCGAAGAAGGACGCGGGGACATGGCGGTCGCCTCCCTCACCATCACCCCGGAGCGGGCACGGAGAGTGGATTTCTCGGTGCCCGGAAAACCAGATGTCAGCGAGCTGGTGGTGACCGGACCGCGCTCGCCGGCCCTCACGACTCTGGATGACCTATCGGGCAAACGGGTTCTCGTCCGCCCGTCCAGCAGCTATTGGGAAAGCCTGATCGAGCTCAACGCCACATTCCGTGAACGTGGCCTCGAGGAGATCGAGATCGCCGCCGCCAGTGAGTATCTCGAGACCGAGGACCTCCTGGAGATGCTCAACGCCGGTCTGATCAAGATCACCATCGCCGACGACTTTCTGGCCAGATTCTGGGCCCAGGTGCTGCCCGACATCGTGGTCCACGAGGACCTCGCGGTCGCCACCGGCCGTGACCTCGGCTGGGCGATCCGACGCGACGCCGCCGGTCTCAAGGAGCGGGCGGACCGTTTCGTCAATGCCAACCGGATGGGCAAGCTGCTCGGCAACATGCTGTTCAAGCGGTACCTCCAGGATACGAAGTACGTCAAGAACGCCCTCGCCGACGAGGACCGCCGGCGGCTTGATGAGATGATCGAGTTCTTCCGAAAATACGGCGATCAGTACAAGTTCGACTCCCTGATGGTGGCCGCCCAGGGCTACCAGGAATCGCGGTTGGATCAAAGCGTCCGCAGCAGAGCGGGCGCCATCGGCGTGATGCAGCTCCTACCGAGCACCGCCGCCGACAAGTCGGTCGGCATCCCCGACATCTCGACCATCGACAACAACATCCACGCCGGCACCAAGTACCTCCGCTATATCGTCGACCACTACTTTGACGACCCGGAGATCGACGAGGTCAACCGCACCCTCTTCGCCTTCGCCTCCTACAACGCGGGTCCGAACCGCATCCGGCGTCTGCGCGCCAAGGCCGCGGAGAGCGGATACGACCCCAACCGGTGGTTCCGCAACGTCGAGGTCGTGGTCGCCAACGAGGTGGGTCGAGAACCGGTGCAGTACGTGAGCAATATCTTCAAGTACTATACGGTCTACAGCCTCCTGATGGAGCAGGACGAGATTCGGCGGCGGTTGAGGTCCGAGGCGGAGGCTGAAGACTGATCGGCCTCGGTGCTTGGTCCGAACGGGGAGTACTTCATGGAGTTGACTCGGTCGAGGGTCGTGGTCGCGTTGTTGATATCACTGATGGCGTTGCCGGTCTCAGCGCAGACCGCGTCTCAGCAAGAGAACAACGTCAGCCTCCAGCAGGTCCGTCAGCTTCGGGCCGAGACCGAGACGAACAGCGCCCTGGCGGATGATCTCCGCACGCAGATTCTCGATCTCTACGACGGTGCTATCAACTCACTGAAGAACGCCGCCGACAACCGGGCCGCGGCCGTCGCCTTCGAACGCGACCGTGCCGGTGTCGGTCGCATGGAGCGGAACCTGCTTGCGGACCTCGAACGACCCGAACGCCGACCGCCGCTCGAGCTGCCGGCGGATCCGACGGTGGCGCAGGCCGAGGACGCGTTGGCCCGAGAGCGAGCCCGGCTTGCCGCCAACCGCTCCGCCCTCCGCAATCAGGAGCGCCTTGCGGAAGACAGGGCGAAGTCCCGCACCGACATCTCGCAGCGCCTCGGAGAGCTGGATCTGGAGCTCGAGCTGCTCTACGAAGAGCTGCGCGCACAGGCGGACAGCACTGCTCCCACCGAGCTCAAGGCGGCCGCGCGCCTGAGCGTACTCGCACGGCGGGAAGCCGCGCTCAGCGAAGTCGAGATGTTTCGGGCCAAGCTCGCCCTCCTCGCAGATCGCAGCATCCTGATCCCGAAGGAGATCGACCTCGCCCAGCGCCGGGTCTCCTACCGGGAAGAGCTGGTGAACATGCTCGAGGAGGCGGTGCACGGGCTGCGAGTCGAGCAGGCGCAAGAATCGCTTGGCAGGATTCGGGAGCAGAGCCGGCAACTTTCCGAAGAAATTCCCACGCTCGCCCCGCTCGCGACCGAGACCGAGGAGTTGGCGGAGACGCTGTGGGCGCCGGACGGCATCATCACGCGATCGGAATCGACGGCAATAGCGCTCGCCGCCACCCGCCGTCACCAGTCGCAGCTCAACCGCATCGCCGAGCTGACCACCCGCAAGTTCGAGGCCTACGGCCGCCGGGGCAGCATCACCCGGTGGTGGCCGGACATCCCCAGGGACTTCCCCGAACCGGGCGCCATCGCCAGCACGATCCACCGGCTCGAGGAAGAGATCCCCGAGGTGGACCACCAGCTCATCACCTACGAGCAGCAACGATCCGCAGCGCACGATCTGGCGCGGGAGACGATGCTCGATCTCCAGACGGAGCTCGGCGAGGAGCTGGATCCGGATTTGGCACAGAGGGTCCGCGATCTTCTCGCGGTGCGGCAGGATCTTCTCGACCGGCTGATTCAGCAACTTGGGCGCTATTCGAATAAGCTGGTCGAGTACCGCACGGTGTCATCCAACTTCCTCAGCCAGCTCGAGGATGTCGAGCACTTCCTCTTCGCCCACATCCTGTGGTCGCGGAGTGTACCCAAACCGATCATCCCTCGGCTCCGCGACATGGCCGGCGCCGTGGGATGGTTGACATCATTCGAGAATCTGCGGTCCGCCTCGGTCGTCGGATTCGGGTTCCGCGGCAACGGGCTCCTCGCAGCGCTCCTGCTAATTGTCATCGTGCTCTTGCGACAACCCATGCAACGCCGCCTGCGCGAGATCGCCGAACGCATCTCCGACCCGGAACGGGACGGCTTGAGGTATACAACCGAGGCACTGGCGCTCACGGGCCTGCTGGCCGCTCCTCTGCCCATTGCGCTCTATATCGCGGGCACGTTCCTGGAGAGTATCGGCGACTCCACCTACTTTTTCTCCTCGGCGGCCGCGATGTTCAAGGTCGCCGTCGTCGCAGCCTTGTTCGAGTTGATCCGCCAGATCTTTGCGCCCAACGGGCTGGCCGAGGCGCACTTCGGCTGGCCGGCCCAGGCGACCCGACCGCTCTATCGTGGCCTCATGGTGACCGAAGCTGTCGGTCTGCCGCTGCTCTATGTCGCGCTCCACCTCGCCTTTGCCGGAATCCGGATGAACAGTCCGGCCCAGCTCCAGCTCTACAACAACTCGCTCGGCCGGGTCGCCTTCATCGCTGCGCTGGCGGTCTTCGGTCTGTCGATCCTGACCATGCTCAGACCCGAGAAGAAGCTCGAGCCATCCGACCAGGATGTGTACGTGCCGTGGCCGCGTCGATTCTCCGAGTACGCGTTCCCCACCGCGTTTCTGGGCGCCTACCCGATCGTCATCCTCGCCACCGTCGTACCGGCCCTGCTCGCGGCGTTCGGTTTCTACATAACCGGTTTGCTGCTCGCCTACCAGATGCTGCGCACCCTGCTCCTGGCACTCGTCGTCATGGTTGGCGGCGGGCTGGTTCATCGCTGGCGGATCGTGAATCGAAACCGAGACGTGCTCGAATCAGAAGAGGAAATCGACGAAGAGAAGCAGCATAGGGAGTTCGAAGCGGCCGAAAAACAGGTGCGGCATCTTTTTCGATTCACCATTGTTGCCATCCTTTCGATCGGCCTCTATGCCATTTGGTCCGACGCTCTCCCCATGCTCGAGATGTTGAAACGAGTCCAGATCCTCCCGCGAATCGAGCTCCTCGAACCAGTCGACGACACCGCCGCCACTCTCGGAACAGCCACGCTGGCCGCAGGGACGCCTCCGGCGACGGCAACGAAATCGAAGACCGCCGCCGCACCCCCCGGCCTCCCGATCCCGGGCACGGGGTCCGCCGACTCGGCCTCCGGCATCTCCCAGACGTCGGAGGCGCGTCCGCTGACGGTGTGGTTGCTCCTCGAAGCCATCTTGGCGGGTCTGGTCTCGCTGGTATTGGTGAGGAACCTCCCGGCCATCATCGAGATCATGCTGAAACGCAGGACCACCCTCGACCGCGGCGCACGCTTCGCTATCTCGACGCTGGTCCGTTACTCGATCACGATCATCGGTACGATTGCGGTCTTCGGTCTGCTCGGGGTCACGTGGGACAAGGTCCAGTGGCTGGCCGCTGCACTGACCTTTGGGCTCGCCTTCGGGCTCCAGGAAATCGTCGCCAACTTCGTCTCGGGTCTGATCCTACTGGTGGAGCGGCCGGTGCGGGTCGGCGACGTGGTCACCATCGGCAACCTCATGGGCAGGGTGAACCGCATTCAGATCCGAGCCACCACCATCTCCCTGTGGGACCGCAGCGAGATGATCGTCCCCAACAAGGAGTTCATCACCACCAAGCTGGTCAACTGGACGCTGTCCGACTCCAAGCGGCGAATCGAGATTCCGATCCGAATTGCCTATGGAGCGGATCTCGAACAGGTCAAACAGATCCTGATCGATGCCGCGGCCGAGCACCCATCAGTGCTCGAGGACCCGGCGCCAAATGCCCTGCTGCTCGGATTCGGCGACGATGCCGTCAACCTCGAGCTCCGTTTCGTGGTCGACTTCGGTCAGGGTCTGGCGACAAAGGACGAGGTGCAGATGAAAATCCAAGGCATATTCAAAGAGCAAGGCATCGCGTTCGCGCTGCCCACGAGCGAGGTGCGGTGGGTGTCGGACGCGCCTACGGTTGAGGGTAAGGAGGTCGATTGACCACCCGCCCGCCTGCCAGGATGCAAGATACAAGTTGCATGATGCAATATCCACCTGCCCACGAGAATGTGCCGCGGTGCCTTGTATCTTGAATCTTGTATCTTGAATCTGGTTGGGTGGTGGGGGCTCGCCCGCAGTGCTATTCTTGGCCTCGGAGAGGGGTGTAACTGAGGCGATATGGCGAAGACAAAAGAGGTGGTCTACGACGAGAACACCATCCAGACCCTGGATGCCCTCGAGCACATAAGGCTTCGCACCGGCATGTACATCGGACGTATCGGGGACGGGTCGAACCCCGCCGACGGCATCTACGTGATGCTCAAGGAGGTCATCGACAACTGCGTCGACGAGTACATCATGGGCCACGGCAAGCGCATCGTCATCAAGCGCCGTGGCTCGGAGATGTCGGTGCGCGACTACGGCCGCGGCATTCCACTCGGCAAGGTCATCGAGTGCGTGTCGAAGATCAACACCGGCGGCAAGTACAACGACGACGTCTTCCAGTTCTCGGTCGGTCTGAACGGGGTCGGCAACAAGGCGGTCAACGCCCTGTCGTCGGAGTTCGAGGTCGTCAGCTACCGCGACGGCAAGTTCAAGCGCGGGCTTTTTAGCCAGGGAAAGAAGAAAGAGGAGAAGGGCGGCAAGGAGGCCAAGGAGCGTAACGGCACCCTGGTGCGCTTCATCCCCGATCCCGAGATCTTCGACGACTACGGGTGGCACGAGGAGTATCTCGAGCACCGCCTCCGTTACTACGCCTTCCTCAACAGCGGTCTGACCCTCGACTACAACAATCAGAAGTTCGTCTCCGGGAACGGTCTCGCCGACCTCCTCGCCTACGAGCTCGGCGGCGAGCCGACGGTCTACGACGCCTTCCACTGCAAGCTCGACCGGCTGGAGTTCGCCTTCACCCACACCCATGCGTACGGCGAAACCTATTTCAGCTTCGTCAACGGCCAGTACACCAACGACGGCGGCACCCACCAGAGCGCCTTCCGCGAGGGGGTGCTCAAGGGAGTCAACGAGTTCGCCAAGAACGGCTTCGCCGGCGAGGACGTGCGAGACGGGCTGGTCGGCGCGGTCGCGGTCAAGGTGCAGGACCCGGTCTTCGAGTCGCAGACCAAGAACAAGCTCGGCTCCACCGACATCCGCTCGTGGATCGTCAACTCGATCAAGGAGCAGGTGGTGCTGTGGCTGCACAGAAACCCGGAGGAGGCGGACAAGCTGCTGGAGAAGGTCAAGAACAACCAGCGGGTGCGCAAGGAGCTGTCGGCCATCAAGAAGGAGGCGCGCGAGCGCGCCAAGAAGGTGGCGATCCGGATCCCGAAGCTCATCGACTGCAAGGTCCACCTGTCGAACGCGAAGGGCAAGCGGCGCGACGAATCGACCCTATTCATCACCGAGGGCGACTCGGCAGGCGGCGCCATGATCCAGGCGCGGGACGTACAGACCCAGGCCATCTACTCGCTGAAGGGCAAGCCGCTCAACACCTACGGTCTCGGCCGCGAGGCGGTGTACAAGAACGAGGAGCTTTACAACATCATGCGCGCCCTCGGCATCGAGGAAGGCCTCGACGGCCTGCGCTACAACAAGGTGGTCATCGCCACCGACGCCGATGTCGACGGCATGCACATCCGGAATCTCCTGCTCACCTACTTCCTGCGCTTCTTCGAGGAGCTCGTCGTGTCGGGTCATGTCTACATCCTCGAAACACCGATCTTCCGGGTGCGCAACAAGTCCGAGACGGTCTACTGCTACTCCGAGGCCGAGCGCGACATGGCCGTGGAGCGCCTCCGCAACAACGAGGTGACCCGCTTCAAGGGCCTCGGTGAGATCTCGCCCATGGAGTTCAAACAGTTCATCGGTGATGACGAGCACATGACGCGGATCACCACCGGATCGATGGGTGACGTCAAGCGAGCCCTCGAGTTCTTCATGGGCAAGAACACGCCCGCCCGCAAGGAGTACATCATCGAGAATTTGATTTCGGACATAGCGTGAGCGTGAAGCGCGCGCCAGATCTCGAGGTTCTCAGTTTTGAGTTTTGAGTTATGAGTTTTGAGTTCCCCACCACCCAAGACTCGTGGGGGACGGCGGAAGGGAAATCCGAAATCCGAAATCCGAAATCCGAAATTCGTCGTTCAACGGCAACAACGGAGACTGGGACCGCATGACCCGAATCGAGCCCCTCATGGGCAAGAACTTCATCGAGTACGCGAGCTATGTGATCGTGGACCGGGCAATACCGGATATCCGTGATGGCTTGAAGCCCGTACAGCGGCGCATCCTCGCCACCTTGTCGAAGATGGATGACGGCAAGTATCACAAGGTGGCCAACGTCATCGGCGACACCATGAAGCTCCACCCCCACGGCGACGCCTCGATCGGCGACGCGCTGGTGGTTCTGGCCAACAAGGACTACTTCATCGAACGCCAGGGCAACTTCGGAAACCCGGTCACCGGCCACGCCCCGGCGGCGCCGCGCTACATCGAGTGCCGCCTCACCGATCTCGCCAAGGAAACCCTCTTCCGCAAGGCGCTGACCGAGTTTCGCCCGAGCTACGACGGGCGAAATGAGGAGCCTGTGGCACTG
>JAIVTZ010000132.1:0-7714 GCA_049188105.1 Deltaproteobacteria bacterium
GAGGTCTCCGGCCTCGAACACGGTCACCGCGTGGCCGCTTCGCCGCAGCTCGAAGGCGCACGACAGCCCGGCCGGCCCGGCGCCGACGATCGCCACCCGACGGCCGGTGTCGGTCCCGGGCTCGAAGAAGCTCAGACCCTTGTCGTCCGCCCAGTCGACGGCGAAGCGTTGCAGAAGACCGATCGGCACCGCCTCGCCCTGCAGGATGCGATCGACACAGGCGCCCTCGCACAGAACCTCGGTCGGACAGACGCGGGCGCAGGAGCCGCCGAGCACGTTGCTGTCGAGGATCGTCTCGGCGGCGCCGGCGGGGTTCGAGTGCAGGATCTGGCGGATGAATCGGGGCACGTCGATGTGGGTCGGGCAGGCCCGGGTGCACGGCGCATCGAAGCAGAACAGGCAGCGCGCGGCCTGCGCCCCGGCTTCGTCGGGCGTGAACGGCGGGCGGATCTCGGCGAAGTTCCGGGTGAGCCGGTCGGGGTCAGACATCGCCGGTCCCTCAGCTCATCCAGTTCGAGCGGTGCTCGTCCGACCACTTGGTGGTGATCTTCTTCGACTGGCTCCAGAAGTCGATGGCGCCGAAACCGGTGATGTCGCCATCGCCGAAGCGGCTGTCGTTCCAGCCGCCAAAGGCAAAAGGCTCGCGCGGCACCGGCACACCGATATTGACGCCGATCATGCCCGCGCCGGCCCGTTCGACAAAGGTCTGTGCCACCTTGCCGGACGAGGTGTAGACGGCGGCGGCGTTGCCATACGGGTTGTTGTTCTCGATCGCCAGCGCCTCCTCGAGCGTGTCGCAGTGGAGGATCGTCAGCACCGGTCCGAAGATCTCGTCGCATGCCGCCTCGTGCGACGGATCGACGCCGTCGACGATGCACGGCCCGATGAAGTAGCCGCCGTCCGGCGCCTCCTCGGCCACGTTGCCGCGCGCGTCGAGCAGGAGGTTGGCCTCTCCGGCGCGGTCGATGTAGCCGGAGACACGCTGCCGCGCCTGCTCGCTGATCATCGGCCCCATGTCGCGGCCGGCTGCAATTGCCGCCATCTTGTCGCGGATGAGGTCGATGATGTGGTCCACCTCGCCCACCGCCACCAGAACCGCCGCCGCCATGCAGCGCTGGCCGGCGCAGCCGGTGACCGAGGCGACGACGTTGGCGGCCGTCATCTCGGGGTCGGCGTCGGGCACCACCACCAGGTGGTTCTTTGCCCCACCCAGGGCCCGGACCCGCTTGAAGCTCGACGTCCCCCGGCGGTAGACGGCCTGGGCGACCTTTGTCGAACCGACGAAGCCGACGGCCTTGATGTCCGGGTGGTCGCAGATCGCCTCGACCACCTCGCGGTCGCCGTTGACCACCGAGAAGACTCCGGGCGGCAAGCCGGCCTCGTCGAGCAGCCGGGCGAGCTCGAGGGCGCTCAGCGGCGTCTGCTCCGACGGCTTCAGCACGAAGGCGTTGCCACAGGCGAGGGCGGTCGGGATCATCCACAGCGGCACCATCAGCGGGAAGTTGAACGGGGTGATGCCGGCAACCACGCCGAGCGGGTAGCGGTTCGTGCGGCACTCGACACCCGGGCTCACCTCGAAGCTGCCCCCGTTGAGTATCTGCGGCAGGCTGCTCGCGAACTCGAGACACTCGACGGCGCGCAGAATGCTGCCGACCGCCTCACCCCTGGTCTTGCCGTTCTCCTCCACGATGGTCGCGGCCAGGCGGTCCGTCTGAGCCTCCATCAGCGCCTTCATCCGGAACAGGACCTGGACCCGGTCCTTCACCGGCGTCGATCCCCACTCCGGTTGCGCCTCGGTGGCACGGATGACGGCCGCGTCGAGCTCGGCGGCGGTCGACATGGGCACCTCGGCGATGACCTCGCCGGTGGTCGGGTTGGTGACCGGCAGGGTCCTTTGCGACGGGCTGGCGATGGTTTCGCCGCCGACAAAGTTGGCGACTCGATCGGCGGTGACCTGCACGCTGCTCATAGTTGACCTCCCGGGATGCCGGCGGTGGAGCGCGGCAGCCACTGCCCGCGACCTTCTTTGCCGACGACCTTGTAGTCGTCGACGATCACCTCACCGCGAGACATGGTGGTGCGGGCGAACCCGGCCAGCTCCCACCCCTCGAACGGCGACCAGTCGGTGTTGGTCTCCATCTCGGCAGGATCGACGGTGATCGTCGTATCGGGGTGGATGATGGCCAGGTCGGCGTCGCTGCCGACCTGGATGGCGCCCTTCTTCGGATAGAGCCCCATGATCTTGGCGGGGTTGGTTGCCAGGCACGCGACCATTCGTTCGAGACCGATACGGCCCTCGAGCACGCCGTGGGTGTAGGCGATCGGCAGCAGGGTCTCGAGCCCGGGCATGCCCATCGGGATCTTGGTCCAGTCGCCCTCCCACATCGCCTTCTGCTCGCGAGTGAAGCTGCAGGTGTCGGTGGAAATGACCGACACCTCGCCGTCGGCGAGCCCCCGCCAGAGCCGTTCCGAGTCCTCCTTCTTCTTGATCTGCGGGCAGGTGGCGAAGAGGTGGCCGTCGGGCCGGGCGAAGACCGAATCGTCGAGCACCAAGTACTGCGGGCAGGTCTCGGAGAGGACCTTGACGCCGCGCTGCTGCGCTCTCCGCACCATGCTCGCCCCCGCGCCGGTCGACATGTGGACCACGTACAGGGTGCCGCCGGTGACCTCGCACCAGGTGATGGCGCGCTGGATCGCCTCGTACTCGGTGAACTGTGGGCGCGTGATGGCGTGCAGCTGGGCTCCGTATTTCTCCATCTCGTCGGGCTGGTGGTGGCGCTCGATGAGCTCGTCCAGCACTCGCGCCGTTTCGGCGTGCACCATGAGCATGCCGCCGAGATCGCGCAGCTCCTCGAGCGTGCAGTACATCGCCCGATCGTCCGACTGCCAGCCCTCGGACTCGTAGATCATGAACTCCTTGAACGACGTGACCCCGCGCTCGAACATCTCCTTGATCTGGTGGCGATGCTCGTCCCAGCGGGTGATGCAGAGGTGGAAGGCGTAATCGATCATCGCCTTGCCCTCGGCACGCCGGTGCCAGTTGTCCACGGCTTCGCTGAGCGACTCGTCGGCGTAGGGAATGGCGAAGTCCATCAGGGTCGTGACCCCGCCGCGCGCCCCGGCCCGGGTGCCGCTGCGGTAGTCGTCGGACGACACCGTGCCGCAGAACGGCAGCTCCAGGTGCACGTGCACGTCGATGACCCCGGGCAGCACGTAGTGACCGGATGCGTCCACGACCTTGGCGCCGTTCTCTTCCCCGGCCAAATCCTGTCCGAGGGCAGTGATCTTCTCGTCCCGGATGCCGATGTCGGTCTCGGTCACGCCAACCGGCGTGACCACCTTGCCCCCCGTCACGACGGTGTCGAACCTCATGATCCACCTCCCTTTCCGGCATCAGCGGCGGCGGCCAGCGCCCGATCGAGCACCGCCAACGCGAAATCCACGTCGTCTCGGGTGATGCACATCGGCGGTTTGATGCGGAGCACGTTGCCGAAAAGACCACCCTTGCCCACGAGCACGCCCATCGAGCGCGCCTCCTCGAGCACCACAGCGGTCTCGGAGGTGGCGGGCTCCTTGCTTTCACGATCCCGGACCAGCTCGACGCCGAGCATCAGCCCCATGCCGCGGACGTCGCCGATCAGGGAATGACGCTGCTGCAGCTCCTCCAACCCACTCTTGAAGTGACCGCCGACAACCCGTGAGTTCTCCTGCAGCCCCTCTTCCTCGATCACCTCGAGCACGGCGAGCCCCGCCGCCATGCACACCGGATTGCCGCCGAAGGTGTTGAAGTGCACCCGCTGGGTCATCACCTCGGCAATCTCGCGGCGGGTGGTGAGGGCGCCGAGTGGCACGCCGTTGCCGATTCCCTTCGCCATGGTGACGATGTCCGGAACCACGCCGGAGCTCTCGAAGCCCCAGTAGTGGTCGCCTGTGCGGCCGAACCCGGTCTGCACCTCGTCGGAGATGCACAGGCCTCCGTGGTCGCGAACGATCTCGTAGGCGAGACGCAGGTACTCCGGGGCGCCCCGGGTGGCGCCGCCGACGCCTTGAATGGGCTCGGTGATCAGGGCGGCCACCCTGCCCGGCGTCGAGTAGCGGATGATTTCCCGGATCTCCTCGGCGCACCGCTGCGCGATCTCCGCGGGACTTCCCGAGTAGAGGCTGCGGTAGGGATCGGGACAGGGCACGTGGTGGACGCCGGCACCGTTGGGCAGAGGGTACTTCCAGGTGTGCAGCGAGGTCAGCCCCTGTGCCATCGGCGAGCCGCCGTGGTAGGCGTTGCGCACCGCGATCACGTCGAAGTTGCCGGTGTAGAGCCTCGCCATCTGGATGGCGAGGTCGTTGGCCTCGCTGCCGCTGTTGACGAAGTAGCTCGAGTCGAGACCGCTGGGCATCTTGGCGGCCAATGCCTCAGCAAAGGCGCCGAGGTTCGGGTGGAGGTAGATCGTGGTGGTGTGCTGGATCCTCCCGACCTGATCGCGGATCGCCTTCACCACCTTCGGATGGCAGTGCCCGCACGACACGGTGACGATGCCGGCAAAGAGGTCGAGGTAGCGGCGGCCGGTCTCGTCGTACAGGTACTGCATGTGGCCCTCGACCAGCATCAGGGGTTCTGAGTAGAAGGTGAAGATGGCCGGGTTGGCGAAGTGCTTTCGTTTCACAAGCACCTCGTCGTACGAGGGTCCGGAGTAGGGCGCGGGCTGGTGGTCGCACGGCGGTATGGATGGCTCGGTCATCTGCTCGCTCCTTGTTCGTCGCTGCCGGCGGTCTCTGTCGCCGGCGGTGGAAAGGCGGTGCTCAGAAATATGTACACGATGCCCGCGATGAGCAGGCTGACAAACCAGGCATAGGTATAGAGGGATTCGAAGATCGGGGCCACCTGGATCGCGCCCCCCGAGGCCTGGGCCAGGAACCCGGGAACGTTGACCACGATCCCGAGAGCCAACGCCGCCAGGGCACGCCAGTTGAAGCCGCTGCCGCCGAAGGCGTACTCGCCGTCCTCCAGGTAGAGCGCCTCGACGTCGAGGCGTGCCCGTCGAAGGAGGTAATAGTCGGCCAGCATGACGCCGGCCACGGCGCCGAGCAGCGCGCTATAGCCGATCAGCCAGGTGAAGATGTACTGCGACAGGTCGGTGTAGAGCTTCCACGGCATGATCAGGATGCCGATCAGGCCGGTGATCAGACCGCCCCGCTTGAAGCTGATGCGCCGCGGCCACAGGTTGGAGAAGTCATTGGCCGGCGACACCACGTTGGCGGCGATGTTGGTCGACAGCGTCGCCACCGTCAGGGCGAAGAGGGCGGCGCCGACCGCCACCTTGCTCGAGAAGCGACCCAGGAGCTGCACCGGATCCCAGATCGCGGCGCCGAAGATGAGCACCGTGGCGCTGGTGACCGCGATGCCGATAAAGGAGTACAGCGCCATGGTGGTCGGCAGACCGATCAGCTGGCCGAGGATCTGGTCACGCTGACGCCGCGCATATCGTGTGAAGTCCGGAATGTTGAGCGACAGGGTCGCCCAGAATCCCACCATGGCGGTGAGATTGGGCCAAAATACGCTCCAGAAGTCGAAGGTCGAGGCCATCTCGCCTCGGACCCGCCCGACGGTCGCGTCCGACAGGACAACGTCGAGGCCGCCCGCCTCGCTGACCGCCCAGAAGAGGAGCCCGAGGCCGATCACCAGCAGGAAGGGTGCGGCCAGCGTCTCGAGCCACTTGATGCTCTCGATGCCGGCGAGGATGATCGCGATGTTCAATACCCAGAAGAGGAGGAAGCACGCGAGCTGTCCGAGCGACAGTCCGAGAACGGGCAGCAGGTCGCCGGGACCGGCCGGTTCGAAACCGAAGATCACCGCGTGCAGGGTGTAGATCGCCGAACCGCCGATCCAGGTCTGGATGCCGAACCAGCCGCAGGCCACGAGGGCCCGCATGAGGGCCGGAATATTGGCTCCGAGGGTTCCGAACGAGGCCCGCAGCAGGACCGGAAACGGAACGCCGTAGCGGGTTCCGGCATGGGCGTTGAGCATCATCGGCACGAGCACGACGAGGTTACCGAGGGTGATGGTGGCGAGCGCCTGGCGCCAATTCATTCCCTGGGCGATCAGCCCCGCCGCCAGCGTATAGGTAGGGATGCAGACCGCCATGCCGACCCACAGGGCGGCGATGTTCCATGTGCCCCAGGTGCGGCCTTCCGCGGGCACCGGGGCCAGGTCCTCATTGTAGAGACTGGAGTCAAGGATCGTCATTGAGGTCTCGGACACGCGCGCTGCCTCACGGCTTCACCGTCGAGGTGTAGGTCTCCGGCCGGCGGTCGCGGTAGAACTGCCACACGTTACGTACCTCGCGGATGAGACCGAGGTCGAGCTCGGCGACCACGACCGCGTCGCCGCTGCGTGGACCCTCCTCGATGATCTGGCCGCGCGGGTTGGCGAAGTACGACGTGCCGTAGAACTCACCGATGTTCCACGGCGCCTCCGTCCCGGGGCGGTTGATGGCGCCGACGTAGTAGATGTTGGCGCAGGCCGCCGCCGGCTGCTCGAGCTTCCACAGGTACTCGCTCAGCCCGGCGACCGTCGCCGACGGGTTGAAGACGATCTCGGCACCGTTGAGGCCGAGCTCGCGCCACCCTTCGGGGAAGTGGCGGTCGTAGCAGATGTACACCCCGACCTTTCCGACCGCGGTGTCGAAGACCGGGTAGCCGAGGTTGCCCGGCTTGAAGTAGAACTTCTCCCAGAAGCCGGGGTCGCAGTGGGGTATGTGGTTCTTGCGGTAGGTGCCGAGGAAGCTGCCGTCGGCGTCGATCACCGCCGCCGTGTTGTAGTAGATGCCCGTACCCGCCTCCTCGTAGATCGGCAGCACGATGACCATGCCGTGTTTCTTTGCGAGCTCCTGAGCGAGCTTGGTGGTCGGGCCGTCGGGAATCGGCTCGGTGAGGTCGTACCACTTGATCGTCTGCTCGGCGGGAAAGTACGGACCGTAGAACAGCTCCTGCAGACAGACGATCTCGGCGCCCTTGTTCGCAGCCTTGGCGATGAGATCAACGTGTTTGTCGATCATCGCCTTCTTGATCTTCTCCACCGGCGCGGTGGCGTCCTCACAAAGCGTCGCTTGGATCAGTGCCGCCCGGACCTTGGTCTCCATCATCGTGTCCCCTTTTTAAGATGCTGACAGTCATTCTACCCCAGCAAGATCGGGGACACCGAAAAGGTAAAAGGGCGTCAGGCACTCAATTGTGGCCTATTCCACGACGATAGCAAGATCCCTCACGAGATCCGTCCCGCCGGCTCCTGGAGCGTGACCGGCTGTATCCGGTGCCGAGGGCCTCAGGCTAGAAACGCGTTGTGTAGCGCACTCCGAACTCGCTGGCGTCATTGCTCAGCATGATCAGGACGTAGTCCCCGGTATTCAGACGCGCGTTGTCGTAGCGCTCGTCGGTGACATTCTTGCCGTAGATGCCCAGAGACCACCTCCCGTTTTGCGAGTGGTAGGAAAAGTCGGCGTTGAACAGGTCCCGGCTTCCAATCTTGGTGAAGCGACCGGGATCAGACGATGGTTCGCCCCACATGTCACCCCGGTAGGAGTAGTCCACGCGGAAGACGAATTCCCCACCGGTGCTGGTAAACCAGGAGTACTGCGGGCTGATGGATAGCGTGATCTCGGGAGTCAGCGGCGCCACGGCGACCGGGTCGTCCACCTCTGCATCGATATAACCGAGGCTG
>JAIVTZ010000133.1:0-7704 GCA_049188105.1 Deltaproteobacteria bacterium
TCGTTACTTCAGAAAGCTGAGCTTCTCGAAAGGTCATCTGGGCGGGGATAAACCCCGCCCCTAAGTTATTTTTTGAGAGGGAGAGGAGTCTATCGATCGTCTCCCCCGTGTTTGCCGCGACATTTTCTTTGTTGTTGATGTGCTTGTCCTATTCACAGCCCTTCTACGCACGCGTCGAGCGATACCGCGATCTCCGGAAACGCCTGGAGCAACTCCCGATCAAGCGTGACGAGCCGCACCGAAAGGTCTCGCGCCAGCAACGCGAACTCGGAATCGTACCCCGTGCAGCCGCTGCTGGCGGCCAGCTTCAGCACCTCATCAGCCGGCACGGCGTACTGGTTTTCCCCGATGACCTCCTCCGCAGTGTCGAGGGCTTCCAACGCCTGCGACAGCTCGAACCACCGGTTCCGCACCCCCGTCGCCAGGATGTTGGTGAACTCGCTACGCCACAGCAGCGGCGCTGCCCACTCACGGTCCAGTGCAAGCAGCTTCATCGCAGCGTCCGTTTGCTCGCTCGTTGGGAGGATCAGCGCCGCGATCACATTCGTATCCACGACAATCATGGACGACCCTCGTGTCTAGCCTCTTCAAGTTGCTCGAGGGTGAAGGTTCGGTCCTCGAAGCTGTCATGAAGCCTCCCGATGCGCGCAAGGAGCTGCTCGGTCGGGGCCCTTCGCGGGGTCAGGCTCCTTTCGATTCGACTGATGATCTCGCCGTTGATGCTGCGCCGGTTGCTCTCGGCAACCGCCTTCAATCGGGCGTACAACTCGTCAGGTATGTTCTTTACGGTGATCGTTGCCATGGGCCCTCCCTTGCAACCAATATGGTTCCATAATGGTTTATTGTCAACAGAGCGAAAAGGTGCCGAAAAGAAAAGGCATCATCGATTCAAGCGGCTACTTCCGGCAGCTCAACCTCAACGAAAATCACAAGGTTTAACGTGACACCGATTTCGTTCAATGCATCAACGCGAAACCTTTACGACTCGCCCACCTCTCTGGCCACTGCCGACCTGCTAGGATATGACGACACATTCCACGGAGATGCTCATGGTCGGGAGGGCCCAATGAAAAGAAAATCGCTCGTTTCATTCACCGCCGCTGGTTTTGTTCTGACGGCTCTTACCATCGCTGTACCCACCGCATCCGCCCAGGCTCAACCCAGCAAGGACGCGGTCATCGAGATGATGGCCAAGGACGATTTCTCCCCCTACGTCGGACGCGAGTATCCGACTCAGGTCTACTGGGGCGACACGCATCTGCATACCGCTGTCTCGGTCGACGCCGGGACGATGTGCCGGCTTGATCAGGAAACCGCCTTCCGCTTCGCACGCGGCGAGGAGGTCACGACGACCCACGGCCTGCGCGCCAAGCTGTCACGGCCTCTCGACTGGATCGTGATCTCGGACCACGCCGAGATGTACGGTTTGATGCCGCAGCTCCTCAAGGGCGATCCAGAGATCCTCGCCTCCGAAAAAGGGCGCCGCTGGTACGACATGCTGAGCACAGGCGATCACGACACCATCTTCAAGGCCGCGATGGAGATCGTGGCATCTCTGCAACAGCCAGATCCTCCGATCGAGAGCGACAAAACGGTGCGCGCCGCCTGGCGCAACTACACCGCCCTCGCCGACCGGTACAACGAGCCGGGGCGATTCACTGCTCTGATTGGCTATGAGTGGACGGCGATTGGCGGCTTTAACCTACATCGCAATGTGATTTTCCGTGGGGACGCGAGCGTCGCGAATCGCACCGTGCCGTTCTCCCAGTTTGACAGTCAAAATCCCGAGGACCTCTGGCGGGAGCTCGAGAGATTTCAGAATGAAACAGGGGCCGAGCTTCTGGCCATCCCGCACAACGGCAACTTGAGCAACGGTCGTATGTTCTCGGTGGAGACATTCGACGGCCAACCGCTCACCAAGGAGATCGCTGAGCTTCGCGCGAGACTGGAACCGTTGGTCGAGGTCACGCAGATCAAGGGCGACAGCGAGGCCCATCCTTTCCTATCGCCAAACGACGAGTTCGCGGATTACGAATCCTGGGATCGAGCCAATCTGGACGGCACCGAGGTCAAGACGAACGACATGTTCCAGTACGAATACGCCCGCGAGGCGCTCAAAACAGGCCTCATGCTTGAGGACAGCCTCGGCGTCAACCCATTCAAGTTCGGCATGATTGGTTCGACCGACTCGCATACGGGCCTCGCCGCAGTCGAGGAGGACAACTTTTTCGGCAAACACTCGGGCGTCGAGCCGGAGCCCAACAGGTGGAAGCACATCGTCATCGAGTCGCCAAAAGACCCGGATCTGACTGTCCTGGGCTGGCAGCAGGCGGCGTCCGGCTACGCGGCTGTCTGGGCGAAGGAGAACACCCGCGAGGCGATCTTCGACGCCATGAAGCGCAAAGAGGTCTACGCGACCACCGGGTCGCGCATCCTGGTTCGCTTCTTCGGTGGCTGGGATTTCAGGTCCGGCGACGCCGAGTCGCGCATGCCGGCCTCGATCGGTTACGAGAAGGGTGTGCCCATGGGAGGAGATCTGCCCCGTACTTCAGAAGGCAAGGCGCCGAACTTCCTGGTCGCCGCCATGAAGGACCCCTACAGCGGCAATCTGGACCGCATCCAGATCATCAAGGGCTGGATGGACTCAAAGGGTGAGCTGCACGAGAAGGTCTACGATGTCGTCTGGTCCGGCGACCGCGAGCGCGGGCGGGACGGCAAGGTTCCGGCGGTCGGCAATACGGTGGACGTTGCGAACGCCACCTGGACCAACTCCATCGGTTCGCCGGAGCTCATCGGCTATTGGGGCGATCCGGACTTTGATCCCAAGGAGAAGGCCTTCTACTACGCTCGAGTTATCGAGATCCCGACTCCGCGCTGGACGGCCTACGAAGCGAAGCGATTCGACGTCCAGATGGACGATGAGGTCCCGATGACCACCCAGGAGCGCGCCTACACGTCGCCGATCTGGTACACGCCCTCCAACTGAAGGAGGGCTACGCGTTTTTCGGAATCTGGGGTTTTCATCCGCGGAGAAGATTGGCCCTTCTCAGGCGGGCTAGGATCGGGCTAGGGGGGTGCTGAAAAGCACTGCCACCATTGCATTCCCAGTGGACTTTTGATCCGGTGGTCCCGGGTTCGAGTCCCGGGCGGCCCACCAATTATTGATCTCAGCCCACGGCAGAGATCAATCATTGTCACGGCGTAGCGCGCAGCGCGAAGCCGGGCCCTGGCGAGCCAGGCTTTCCCAAGCGAGGTCTCGAGCGGAGCCTGCTCCTCGAAGAAGAGACCGTGGAACCCACCTCCGAATCGGATCGAGCTTCGAATACCTTGACAAGGTATACCTTGGGTAGGTATATTGATTACGGATGGCAATCAAGAGCTTCGCCGCCCGGGCTATCGAGAGGTTCTTTTTCGAAGGAGTTGCTCCAAAACGTGCCGGTTGGGCCGGAGTCGTGAAGGTCGCCGCCAGAAAGCTGGACATGCTGGATTACGCCAATCAGCTGAGGGATCTGGCCTCTCCTCCGGGAAACCGGCTGGAGGTTTTGAAGGGAGACCTCTCGGGTTTTCACAGTATCCGGATAAACGATCAATGGAGAGTGATCTTCAGGTGGACTGATTCGGGTCCAACCGATGTGGACATTCGTGATTATCATTGAGGGCAATATGAAGAGACAACGCGAGCCGACGACACCGGGCGAAATCCTCCGTGAAGAGTTCCTCGTGCCCCTGGGCATGACTCAAAAAGAGCTCGCGGGTCATATCGGATGCGATGTGAAGGTCATTAATCGGATCGTCAACGGCCGCACCTCAGTGTCGGCAGAAATGGCCCTGAGGCTCGGCGCCACCTTCAGGATGTCGCCCGAGTTCTGGCTGAACGCTCAGAAGGCTGTAGATCTGTTCCGCGCGGGAAACCGAGTTTCCGACCTCCCGTCGCCCGTGCTCAAGGCGAGCTGAATTAGGAGCCGAGTCCCGCCGTCTTGTGACGGCGTAGCTCGACTTGTGCCGGCGTAGCCGAGGGCGAAGACGGACCTTCCCCTCGACGTCAAAGTACGGTCGAGGACTACGCCCTGGCAGGCCAAGCCACAGCGAAGCCAGCTCGGCGAAATTGATAAATTGTTGGGCTTGGCACCCGACAGACACCCCAAAGCGGACCTTTAGCGAAAGCCGGCGCTCGTTGTCAGAACACCGTCGGACCTCGTACACTGTTTGAAGATCGCTGTTCGCATGGTGGGGGCGATCACAGATATCCGACCATGACCCGTCAACGACTCACGTCGAGACGAGATTTCGTCAGGTCCGGAGCCGCCGGAGTCGCCGGGGCTGCCGTTTTGTCGGCCTGCCCGAGCGCGGAGCGACCACGCGAGACCGAACCTCGCCTAGGACGATCCGTCGTCCGCACCCTCGGACGGACCGGGCTGGAGCTGCCCGTGGTCAGCATGGGCTCGTGCTACGCCATCAACCTGGTGCAGACGGCCCTCGACGAGGGCATCCGCTACATCCACACCTCGAGCGGATACTCGGAGAACCAACACGAGGTCCTCCTCGGCGAGGTGTTCAGGGATCGTCCGCGATCGAGCTTCGTGGTGGCGACCAGCCCGGACCTGCCATACTCCTTCGCCCGCCGTCGCGGCCGATCACGGGACCTGGGGACAAGGGCCGATCCCGCGCTGATTCACCGATCCATGGAGGGCAGTCTCCGACGTCTTCAGTTGGACTACGTCGACATCTACTACCTCTGTTCGATCGGCACCCGGAAGGTGGCCCTCTTCGAGCCCTATCTCGAGGCCTTCACGCGGCTGAAAAAGGAGGGCAAAACGCGCTTCGTCGGCCTCGCGACCCACGAGAACGAACCGGAGGTGATCCGCGCCGCCGCCGAGAGCGGAGTCTGGGACGTGGTTCTCACGGCGTACAACTTCCGCCAGAGCCATCGCGAGATGGTCCGCGCGGCCATCCGGGACGCCGCAGAAGCCGGTCTCGGGGTGGTCGCCATGAAGACCCAGGCCGGCGTCTACCGCGACCGGGAGCGGACCAAGTTGATCAACCAGACAGCCGCTCTCAAGTGGGTGCTGCAGGACGAAAACGTCCACACGTCCATCCCCGCAATCTCCAACTACGATGAGCTCCGGGAAGATCTTTCGGTGATGGAGGACCTCGACTTCACCCCGGCCGAGGCGCATGACCTCGAGGAGGTTCAGCGGTCCGCGAGCGCCGGGTTTTTCTGCCAACAGTGTGGCTACTGCCGGCCTCAGTGTCCCCTCGAGGTCGAGATTCCTACCCTCATGCGCGCCCACATGTACGCCCTGGGCCACGGGCGGCCCGACAAGGCAAAGACCATCCTTCGCGGCCTGTCGCCGAGCGATATCGGGTGCACCGACTGCCACCGCTGCGAGGTTCAGTGCGCCCTCGGGCACAACATCCAGTCGCGAGTGCTGGACGTCGCCCGTATGCTTTGACGCCGCGATGCATGACGCGTGATGACATCCCGGTCGCTGCCTGCAAGCTTCTATTTTGTGTCGTGAACTCCGCGATTTCGGCGCTCGATCGGGGTTCGAGCCCGTGATCGACACCCGTCGATTTGAGCGATCGTTGATTCGGATCGTTTAATCTTGGTCGTCGATTCGGAAACCTGAACTCTCCCGAGGAGGTCCACTGTGCTCCAAAGAACCGCGATTCCTTTCGTGTCCGCTTTGCTGCTGATGTACTGCATACCCATCGCCGGAGCCGGTGACGTGGAAACCGAGGTCGCCCGCATGGCCAAGATCGGCGCCTGCTGGTCGCCGAGCTTCTCACCCGACGGCTCGAGACTGGCCTTCGTCTCCAATCTCAACGGGGTACCGCAGGTCTGGGCCGTGGCATCAGGAGGCGGTTGGCCCCGTCTGGTCACCACCCTCGACGACCAGGTGGGCGGGGTGAGCTGGTCACCCGACGGCGCGTTGCTCGCCTTCTCGTTGGCGCCGGGCGGTGGCATGAACCAACAGATCTATCTGGTCCGGCCCGACGGCCAGGAACTCAGGCGCATAACCCCCGGCGGCAGGGAGGCCAACTGGCTCGGCGGCTGGAGCCGTGACGGCACGGTGCTGACCCTGGCGTCCAACAGGGAGAACCCGGCCACCATGGACGCCTATCTTTACGACCTGGCGTCGGGGGAGACCCGGCTTGCGGCGAAGAACCCTGGCATCGGTTCGATCACGGACCTTTCGACCGACGGCACCCGGGCGGTCCTCTACCGCATGGAGAGCCGCAGCAGTGACAACCTGTTCCTCGTTGATCTCACGAGCGGCAAGGAACAATTGCTGACTGAGCACGAAGGACCCGGCTCGTTCGGCGGCGGGTTGTTCTCACCGGACGGCTCCGTCATCTACCTGTCGTCGAATCTGGATATGGACCGCACCGCATTCGCTCGAGTGAAGATCGATCCTCACGGGGTGCCGGGCGCCATCCAGGTCATCGCTCTCCGCGGCGACGCCGAGCTGCAATCGTTTGCTGTGACCGAGGACGGGACGCTGGCCGTTCTCCTTTGGAATACAGCCGGCCGGAGCATCCTGGAGTTCGTCGACCTGGCGACCCTCGAACGCAGCACTGGGCCAGAGCTTCCCGCCGAAATCGCCGGCGGCCTCGACTTCTCCAAGGACGGTCGCTATCTGGCCATGATCTTGTCAGGGGCCGCGGCCCCGACCGACATCTGGGTCTACGATCGGAGCACATTGAAGATGTGGAAGGTGACCCACAGCCCGCACGCTGGTATCGACCTCGACACTATGGTGCGGCCGGAGCTCCTCACCTACCCGGCCCACGACGGTCTCGAGCTTTCGGGCTGGCTGTACCAACCCCGAGGCGTCGAGGGCCCCGCGCCCTACGTGCTGAGCTTTCATGGCGGCCCCGAAGGGCAGGAGCGGCCCCGTTTTCGGAGCGACTATCAGGCGCTGTTGGCCAGCGGCATCGGGGTCTTCGCGCCCAACGTCCGCGGCTCTTCCGGCTTCGGCAAGCGCTTTGTCAACCTCGACAACGGCGCGCTGCGCTACGACGGCATCAAGGACATCAAGGCCACCGTCGACTTCCTGGTTGGCGAGGGCTTCGCCAACCCGAAGCGCCTCGGCATCATGGGAGGCTCCTACGGCGGGTACATGACCATGGCCGGGCTCGCCTGGTACCCGGACCTCTTCGCCGCCGGCGCCAATCTCTTCGGAGTGGTCAACTTCGAGACCTTCTTTGCCCAGACCGAGCCCTGGATGGCGGCCATCTCCACCATTGAGTACGGCGACCCCGCCGCCGAGGCCGAGCTGCTTCGCGACCTCTCTCCCATCCATAGGGTGGACCAGGTCAAGGCGCCCACCATCGTTCTCCACGGCGCCAACGACACCAACGTGCCGGTGGTGGAGGCGGAGCAGGTGGTGGAAAGCCTTGAAAGCCGCGGCGTGCCGGTGGAGTACGTGCTCTTCGCCGACGAAGGACACGGCTTCCGCAAGACCGCCAACCGAATCACCGCGACGGTGTCGATCGTCGAATGGTTCAGAAGCTACCTCATGGCAGGGGAGTGACGCTCGCAGGCGGCCACCTGCTGGGGTAGAACATCTGGAAATATCGGGTCTGCGGTACCATGGCCGCAGAAGAGTCCAGAACAATGCGAGACCTCATCGGCACCAACCTCGGCCACTACCGCATCGTCGAGAAGATCGGCGCGGGTGGGATGGAGGTGGTGTACCG
>JAIVTZ010000134.1:0-7690 GCA_049188105.1 Deltaproteobacteria bacterium
CGAGGAGCGCGGTTTCGTCTCGTGGGCAGAGCATCGGGGGCCTTTCGGGTGAGCGGGTGGTTGCGGGGATCACGTATCTTAGAGTAGATGGCTGACTCCTCGAAGTGGGACGAGATCGAGCTTCTGGTGCAGAGGGCTCGAGGCGGTGACGACGATGCCTTCCGCGAGCTGCTCGAGCGCCACCGTAGCGCGGTCGTATCTACTCTTTTCGCATGCGGGGTCCGTTGCCCCGAAACCGCACGCGACCTTGCCCAGGACGTGGCGCTCAAGGCGTGGCGGAAGCTCGACGGGTTGAAGGACCCGCGCACCTTTCCGGCATGGCTGCGCCGGATCGCGGCCAACGCGGCGCGCGACCATCTGCGGCGGGCGGCGGTGCGGCGCGAGGACGAGCTCGAGGACGCCCTCCATCTCGAGGGCGGCGAGGACCCCCACGACAGGGCGGAGCGGGTGGCCGAGGTTCGTTTGATGCTCGCGGCCCTGATCGGTGAGGATGACGAGATTGTGCGGCTGCTGATCGCACGTGCCGAGGGGGTGTCGGTGGAGGCTCTGGCCGAGACCATGGGCATCAGCCCCGACGCTCTCAAGATGCGGACCATGCGGGCCCGCAAGCGGCTGCGGGCGCGGCTTGATGACCTGCGCCGTGGAGCGTCGTCGTGACCCGCCCTGAGCGTTACCCTGACCGACCGCCTGCGTCTTATGAGATGGAGGATCGATGACGGTGTCCAACTGCCCCGAACACGGCAACCTCGTCCAGGAGCTGGCCCGCGGCCGGCTCGATGACCGGCGGGCGATGGAGGCGGAGGCAGTGCGCCGGGACTGTGCGGTCTGCGCTCAGTGGTGGGGCGACACATTCGGCGACGAGGGTGTGGCCGAGCTGGACTCCGCGGTGGCCGAGGTCTTCCAGAGCTTCGTGCCGCCAAAACACAGGCGGTTCGGGTGGTTGGCTGCCGCGGCCGCCGCTGTCCTTGCAGTCGGGCTGGGAACGACCACCCTGCTGTGGCACGACGCCGAGATTGCGCCATCCGGTCCCGCGTCGGCATCGACCACGGGAGCAGCGCTCTCTACCTGGGATTTTGAAGGCGGGGGGCTCGAAGTCACGGAGATGGCGGCTGCCGACCCGGCGGCTCCCGGAGATCACGCTCGTGGCGAAGCGCCGGTTTTCACGAGCGGTCTCGAGACCGGCGACCTCTCCTCCTGGTCGTCTCACTCATAGGGCTTGGGGCTTGAGGCTTGAGGCCTGGGGCCCGACCAAGCCCCACACCCCACGCCTCAAGCCCCACACCCCACGCCTCAAGCCCCACACCCCAAGCCTTGCGAGTGCGGTAGGATGTTCCCCGCTCGGAACTCCGAGCCGGGAGGCACCATGGCGCGTCGTACCGCAGTTGTTTTCGGAGCGTTTCTCCTCATCGCTGGGGTTGTCACGGCCCAGCCGCATCCCTTCAACGTCCACGACCTGGTGGCGATGCAACGAGTGGCCGACCCGCAACCGTCTCCGGACGGCAGTCGTGTCGCCTTTGTCGTCACGACCATGGACCTCGAGGCCAACAAGGGCCGCAAGGACCTCTGGCTCGCCGCCACCGACGGTTCGGGCGCCCGGCGCCTGACCGCAGATACCGCAAACGACTGGAGCCCGCGCTGGGCCGGTAACGATGCTCTGTACTTTCTCTCGTCGCGGTCCGGCTCCGTCCAGGTGTGGCGGGTCAGCGCCAAAACCTTTGATGTGGAGCGGGTGAGCAGCCTCCCCCTCGACGTCGAGGCCCTCTCGGTGGGACCGGGCGGCGGCGCACTGTACGCCGGCATCGCGGTCTTTCCGGACTGTGCCGATTCGATCCCGTGCACGGCCGATCGCCTGGCCGAGAAAGCGGCGGAGAAGACCTCGGGAATGATCTTCGACCGCGTCTTCATTCGTCACTGGGACACCTGGAAGGACGGCCGCCGCAACCACGTCTTCCGCATCCCGATCGACGACACCGGCCGGGCCGGGACGGCGGTTGATCTCATGCCGGGTGTGGACGGTGATTGCCCCACGATTCCGTGGGGTGGCGACGGTGACTGGAGCGTGTCTCCGGACGACGAGTGGCTGGTCTACACCGCCAAGGTTGTGAACGGCTCCGAGGAGGTGTGGTCCACCGACTGGGATCTGTGGGCGGCGCCGACCGACGCCTCGAAGCCGGCGCGGTGTCTGACCGAGGACAACGAGGCATGGGACGCTTCTCCGGCGTTTTCGCCCGATGGCAAGACTCTTGCCTACGTGGCCATGGTGCGGCCCGGCTATGAGGCCGACCGCTATCGGGTGATGGCGATGAGCTGGCCCGATGGAACCACCAACAACCTGACCGATCGATGGGACCGGTCGCCGGGTTCGGTGGTATGGGCTGCAGACGGCGCCGCCCTGTACGCCGCGGCCGACAACATGGGCAACCATTCGATCTTCCGCATCGACCCCGCCAACGACATGGTTTCGGCGGTGGTCACTCTCCACACCAACAAACACCCCAAACCTCTGCCTGACGGCCGCCTGCTCTTCGCCCGCGATAGCCTGGTGGCGCCGGTGGAGCTCTACGTGCTGCCGGCCGGTGGTGGAGAGCCCGAGCAGATCACCCATCTCAACGATGCGAGGCTCGCGACCATCGAGTTCGGCGAGTACCGCCAGTTCTCCTTCATCGGGGCCCACCAGAACGAGGTTTTCGGCTACCTGGTCTATCCGGTGAACCGTGATCCGACCAAGTCGTATCCGCTGGCTTTCCTCGTCCATGGTGGGCCGCAGGGGAGCTTTGACGATCACTGGCACTACCGTTGGAACCCCCAGATCTACGCCGGCCACGGCTATGCGACGGTGATGATCGACTTCCACGGGTCGACCGGCTACGGCCAGGACTTCACCGACGCGATCAACAACGACTGGGGCGGAGCGCCGTATGAGGATCTCATGAAGGGACTCGACGACGTTTTGCGCCGCCACCTGTGGATCGATCCCGAGCGGATGGCGGCGGCAGGGGCCAGCTTCGGCGGCTACATGATCAACTGGATCCAGGGTCACACCGACCGTTTCAAGGCATTGGTCTGCCACGACGGCAACCTCGATGAATACATGGCCTACTTCGACACCGAGGAGCTGTGGTTCCCGGAGTGGGAGCACGGCGGTCCTCCGTGGGAGAACCCCGAGGGCTATCGCCGGCACTCGCCGGTGGAGTTTCTCGAGGAGTGGAAAACCCCGGAGCTCGTGATCCACGGCGCCCTCGATTTCCGGGTGGTCGAAACCCAGGGCCTTGCGACCTTCAACGCGCTCCAGCGCCTCGGGGTGCCGTCGCGGCTGCTCTACTACCCGGATGAGAACCACTGGGTGCTGAAGCCGCTGAACTCGATCCAGTGGCACGAGGTCGTCCTCGATTGGATGGATCGCTGGACGGCGCCAACCGAGGAGTAGCGGGAGAGATCAAAAGTTTTGAGGTTTGAGTTATGAGTTTTGAGTTTCCACGCACCCACCCTGTTTGCCGGGGGGCGCCTGAGGGGTGTCCGTAACTCAAAACTTAAAACTCAAAACTCAAAACTGATATTATTAATGGGTTCGGAAGTGGAGGAAGCCGGTTGATCATCACCTGCCCGGAGTGCGACACCAAGTACCGCTACGAAGAGGCCCGCTTCGGCGGTGCCGAGATCAAGCGGGTGAAATGTACGAGCTGCGGTCACTCATTCGAGGTGCACAATCCTCTCGACGAGTCCTCGAGCGCCACCTCGATCGGCAAGGTGTTTGCCGAATCTCCGGTAGATATCGAGCCGCCGGTCGCGGATGACGAGCCCGAAGCGCCGGAGCTTCCGGAGCTTGCCCCGCTGCCCACGGATCGGCGCTACTCCCTGGCGGTGATCGCCGGCAGCCATGTGGGAAGCGTTTTCCCGATCACCAAGCCACGGATCTACCTTGGTCGTGGTTCGTCGATGGATATACAGGTCAAGGACTCCGAGGTGTCGCGGAAGCACGCGATGATCGAGGTCCGGGGAGGCGAGGTCGTGCTGATCGACCTCGGCGCCACCAATGGCATCTGGGTCGGAGGTCAGCGCGCCGACCAGACCGCGATATCCGACCAGGATGAGTTCACTGTCGGTTCCACCACCCTGATGCTGATCGTCACCACCGGGCCGTTGGTATAACCCGCATATCTCACCAGGTCGCGTAGCGAGGTGGTGAGAGATGCAGGTTCAATCCTGCCAATTTGACCGGGTGGTTTCCTGTTCTTCGGGCTTGAAATCGGATCGTTTCTTGCTTAGGGTATGCGTTTGACGGCGTCCATCTGACTCGCCGGTCGAAATCGTGCAGACGAGCTTGTCGCGGCGAAGCCGGACTTGTCACGGCGTAGCCCGAGGGGCGAAGCCGGAAAGGGCGAAGCCGGATGGTGAAGCCGTCTCGGCTGCACAAAGAACGAAGTGGCTGCCGTGGGAGGCGCGATCGATGATCGAAGTTGAAAATCTCGGAAAGACATTCGTGGATGAGCCGGTGGTCCGCGACCTGAGCTTCTTTGTCCCGGAAGGGCAAGTAGTCGGCTTCCTCGGACCCAACGGCGCGGGCAAGACAACGGTCATGCGGATGCTGACGGCGTTTCTGCCGCCGACCACCGGACGGGTGGTGGTGGCGGGGGAGGATCTCGACCATGATCCCATTGCACTGCGTCGAAACGTCGGCTACCTGCCGGAGAACGTGCCGTTGTACCCGGAGTTGCGGGTCGACGAGTACCTCCGCTTCCGCGCCGACATCGAGGAGGTGCCGCGGGCCGAGGTGCGGGACCGGATGGACGACGTGATCGACCAATGTCTCATCGGCGATGTCAGCCGCCAGGTGATTGGTACCCTCTCCAAGGGTTACCGGCAGCGGGTGGGGCTGGCCGGGGCGCTGATCCACCGGCCGAAGGTTTTGATCCTCGACGAGCCCACGGTCGGCCTCGACCCCAACCAGATCATCAAGGTGCGCGAGCTCATCATCGAGCTCGGCCGCGACCACACCGTGCTCCTCTCCACCCACATCCTGCCCGAGGTGGAGCAGGTCTGCGAGCGGGTCTTCATCATCGACCGCGGCCGCATCGTCGCCGACGGTGCCCCGGATGCGCTGCGTACGAAGTTCGTCGGCAACCCGACCCTGGCGGTCGAGCTCGAGGGCGCCGACAGCGCCGCGGCTGAAGCTCTGCAAGGGCTGCCGGGCGTGGTGGCCGTCGGTGAAAAATCCGAGGGCCGCTGGCTGCTCGAGTACGGTCCCGACGCCGACCCCCGAGAGGCGGTCTTCCGTCTCGCGGTGGAGAAGGGCTGGGTGCTCCTCGGGCTATCTGCGGAGAGGGCGACGCTGGAGGATGTCTTCGTCCGCCTGACGACGCGCGAGGAGACCGTCGCCGAAGAGCCCGCCGAGGAGGTGGCCCATGCGTAAGACCTGGGCGATCGTGCGGCGCGAGCTCATCGCCTACTTCTCGTCGCCGCTGGCGTACGTCGTGATGACCGCCTTCCTGCTGATGCAGGGCTACATCTTCTACCTCATCGTCTCCATCCTCAACAATCCCCAGACCCCGGCCATGACCCCGTTGAGGCTCTTTTTCGGCGGCACCATCTTCTTCTGGCTCTTCCTCCTCTTCCTGGTGCCGGTGATCACCATGCGGCTGATCGCCGAGGAGCGTCGCTCGGGCACCATCGAGGTTCTCCTGACCTCACCCGTGACCGAGGCCCAGGTCGTGGTGGGCAAGTTCTCAGCCGCGATGATCTTCTACGTCTTTCTGTGGTTGCCGACCATCCTCTATGTGCTCGTTCTCATGCGGCACTCCGAGATCGATCTCGGCCCGGTTGTCGCGGGCTATGTCGGGGTGCTGCTGCTCGGATTCCTCTTCCTGGCGGTGGGAACCTTCGCCTCGACCCTGACCGACAACCAGCTGATCGCGGCGATCATCGCCTTTGCGGTGATGGTGGCGCTTTTTTCGATCGGCCTCGTGGAGCAGGTGATCATGTCGTCGGGCCTCAAGGCCGTTCTCGGCCACATGAACCTGTGGACCCAGATGGATGACTTCGCCAAGGGCATCGTCGACACCAGGCACGTCGTATACCAGCTGTCGGTCGGCGCTCTTTTCCTGTTCCTTGCCGCCAAGAGCCTCGAAGTGAAGAAGTGGAGGTAATGGCATGAGGAAGCAGACTGTTCGTTACACGATATCCGGCGTGGTTGCCGTAGGCCTCGTCATTGCCCTCACCGTCATGGCCAACTGGCTCGCCGGTCGGCGCTACATTCGCGCGGACTGGACGTCCACTCAGCTCTACACCCTGTCCGACAAGACCGAGAACATCCTCTCAAATCTGGGGGAGGAGATCCGGGTCATCGTTTTCATGACCGCGGAGACCTCCATGTACGACCAGGTCCACGAGCTCCTCGAGCGTTACAAGGCGGCCTCCGATAAGATCACCGTGGAGTTCATCGACCCGGATAAGGAGCCGCTCAAGACCCGGCAGCTTGCGGAGCAGTTCGGCGTCCAGGTGGCGGACACGGTGGTCTTCGTCTTCGGCGACCGCACCAAGTACGTGACCTCCGACCAGATTTCGGAGATGGACTACTCGGGCATGCAGTACGGCCAGGGGCCGACCATGCGCGCCTTCAAGGGCGAGGAGCAGTTCACCTCGGCGATATTGTCGCTGGTGGCGCCGGAGGTACCCAAGGTCTACTTCGTCACCGGTCATGGTGAGGCCTCCACCGCGACGGCGGCAGGTGGCGCCGGGGATCGCGGCCTGTCGGTGCTCACCCAGGCCCTCAAACGTGACAACATGGACACCGCGGATGTTTCGCTGCTCTCAGGGGAAGTTCCCGAGGACGCCGATGTGATCGCGATCATTGGTCCCACCAGGGCCTACACCGAGCCCGAGATTACGGCGTTGGGCGAATTCCTGGATCGGGGGGGGCGGATGCTGGTGGCCCTCGACCCGTTGATCGACACCGACGGCACGATGCGATGGACGCGGCTCGAGGCTCTCCTGGCCGGCCGCGGCGTGATCGTCCACGACGATTTGGTGGTCGATCCCTCGCGCCGGCTGCCTTTTTATGATCTCTCCGCGGTCTATCTGGAGGACTTCGGAGACCATCCGGTGACCCAGGGTCTCGAAGGATTTGCGGTGCTCTTCACGGTTGCCCGCTCGCTGGAGGCCGACGATGACTCGGCGGGGGTTCTGGTCCAGACCTCGGACGAGGGTTGGGGCGAGACCAACCTCGGCATGCTGCTGCGCGGCGAACCGGTGGCGGTCGATGAGGACGACCATCCCGGCCCGGCCGCGGTGGGCGTAGCAGTCGAGCGGTTGACGGATATCGGCGAGGACGTCCTGGCCGAGACCGACGATAACGAGAGCTACCGGCTCGTGGTGTTCGGCGACTCCGACTTCCTCACCGATCTCGACATCGCCAACGCCGGCAACGCCATCCTCGCCACCAATGCCTTCAACTGGTTGGTGGCGCGCGAGGACCTGGTGGGAATCCCGCCGCGGGATGTCGAGCAGGTCAGCCTCTTCCTCACCCGGCAGCAGATGCGCAACCTGGGGTTGCTGGTGCTGATCGCGATGCCGGGCGCCGCCATCCTCGCAGGCATCCTCGTTTGGCGACGGAGACGGCACTAGGAGCGCAAAGCAAATTAGGAGTTAGGAATTAGGAATGCCGCCCACCCACCCCTGCTTTTGAGACCACCAT
>JAIVTZ010000135.1:0-7626 GCA_049188105.1 Deltaproteobacteria bacterium
CATCGAGTATCGAGTATCGAGTATTGAGCATCAGATTTGAATCGGTGGAACATTTCGAGCACCCGCAGCGTTCATGACCTCGACTACCGACGCAACGAGGTGACCATGCCAAAACCGGAAAAACACGTGTTCATCTGCCTCAACCAGCGTCCGTCCGGGCATCCCAAGGGATCCTGCACCGAGCGTGGCGCCCAGGACCTGCTGATGGAGTTCGGCCGCCTCATCGAGGCGCGCGAGGCCTGGGGCCGGGTCGCCATCACCAAGACCGGCTGCCTCGGGCCCTGCGAGCTCGGGCCGACGGTGCTCGTCTATCCCGACGGCGTCATGTACGTAGAGGTCAAAGCCGGTGATGTCGCCGAGATCTTCGACAAGCACCTGCTCGGCGGCTGTCCGGTGGAGCGGCTGATGGCGCCGGCCGAGATCTGGTGAAAGAACGGGCATTGAATCAAAACCACGGCGCCCGGTTTTCAATTGCGCTCGGCCTCAGTCGGAGGGCTCTTGCCTTTGCCGCGGTCTGAGAGATGATGGGGCCATGCGGAGAGCCCCGATCGCCGTCATGCTCGCCTGCTTCCTGGTCTGCTCGTGCGCGAACCGCCAGACCGAGGAGAGACCATCCACCGTCGACGATCAACCGATGTCCTCCCCGGCCCAGGACGGGACCCTGGTCGTCATGCTCGGCACCGGCACCCCAAACCCCGATCCCGAGCGGTCGGGGCCGGCGACCGCGGTGATCGCCGGCGGGCAGGCCTATCTGGTGGACTGCGGTCCCGGCGTGGTGCGGCGCGCAGAGGCCGCGCGGCAACGCGGGATCGGCGAGCTCGACATGGCGGGCCTCACCCGGCTCTTCGTAACCCACCTCCACTCCGACCACACCGCGGGCTACGCCGACCTCATCCTGACTTCCTGGGTGCTTGGCAGGGAGCAGCCGCTCGAGGTGTATGGACCACCCGGCATCATATCGATGACCGACCACATCCTCGCAGCCTATGCGGAGGACATCGACATCCGACTCCACGGCAACCAGCCGCAGAACGAGCCCGGGATCAGAGTCGAGGCCCACGAGATCGCGCCCGGTGAGATCTACGAGGACGAGAACATCAAGGTGACCGCCTTTGCGGTGCCGCACGGCACGTGGGAGCACGCCTTCGGATTCCGATTCGACACCGCCGACCGCTCGGTGGTCATCACCGGCGACACCACGCCGTCGGACAGCGTGGTCGAGGCCTGCTCGGGCTGCGACGTCCTGGTGCACGAGGTCTACGCCAAGGCCGGTTTCGACGGCCGGCCTCCAGACTGGCAGGCCTATCACGAGGCCTCTCACACCTCCGGAATCGAGCTCGGTGAGATCGCCGCTGAGGCGCGGCCGAAGCTCCTCATCCTTTACCACCAGCTCATGTGGGGCGCGACCGAGGAGGAGCTGATGGCCGAGATTCGGGGGTCCTTCGACGGTGAGGTGGTGTTCGCCGACGACCTCGACGTGTATTGATATCGGGGACGAAAAGGTGTAGATTTCTCATATCCCGTCCGCGCCGGAAAGGAATTCCGGCATGGATGTCCTCAATCTCTCCCAATCGAAATCAATGTGCCACGCGATGTGCGTGATCTCGGTGTTTGCGGCAGCCGCAGCGGTCGCCGCCGAGAACCCGACGCCGACCCCGACGCCGCGACCCGGCTCCCTCGCCGCCTACGCCAGCCGCCTCACTCTCGACCGAACGAGGGCGGGCGACGATGCCGACCGCCTGATGATCACCAATGACAACCTGGAGGTGTTCGCGGCCAGGGGCGTGGTGACGCTCGGATCTGTACCGACGCACGGTTCTGCGCCGGCAAAACAGCCGGACGTCGCCGAGCGGGCGCGTTGGCGGAAGGCCTACCGCGGGCAGCACCAGGTGATCGCCGGGCTCGAGCGGCGCCGCGCCCTCCTCGAGGTCGAGATCGACCACATCGAGGATGGCCAATTGACGGCAAAGAACCTCGCTCGTCTCGACCGCGCCGAGGCCAAGGCGCGGATCCTCGACGGCGAGATCAGGCGCGAGCGGGGCGAGCTCTCGAAAATCGTTCGCGAGGCCCGCCGTCACGGCGCCGAACCGGGCTGGTTCCGGTAGGTGGTCAACTGGTGATCTACACCCACGGAGATGGCGATAGCTGACCAGTTCGCGCGGCGATGAGCCCCTCAGTTGTCCTTGGCCTTTTCGATCTGCCCCCGAACACGGTCGCGGTTGGCGGTGAAGATCGGAAGGTTCTCGTCGCCCAGCTCGGTAGCTCTCTCGACCGCCTTGGAGTAGTTGGCGAGCGCCTCCTCGAGACGACTCGCTGCCACAAGCCCATCGCCGAGGCTGTCGTAGACGTTGGCGGAGCCCGGGTACAGCTCGACGTCGTAGCGAAAGGCCGCAATCGCGTCGTCGACCTCGCCCCTGCCGAGCATTCCATAGGCGACGATGTTGATCGTGTTCTCTGGCGGCAGGATGGTGTATCCATACCGCTTCGACAACCCGTCGTAGTGCTTCTTGAGGTCCGCGAGATCACCATCAAAAAAGCCGGTCTCGGGGTCGCGCGGCAGGCGCCACGGCTCGAAGACCTGGCGGAGACCCCAGTAGTGCGCACGCAGCACGACGCTGCCGTGGGTCTCGTCGGGCATCCGCATGACCTGCCAGTCAAAACCTTCGGCATCGGCTTCGGTCAACGCCTTTTCGAGGCGGTCGAGGCGGGTGGGGGCGGGATCACCCTCTTCTTCGTTGGCCATGGCGATAAAGAGGGTCTCGTTCAGCTCATCGCGGCCGTCAAAAAAATTTTCGGCCTGGCGGATCGGGAGATCCTCGTCCCAGTTGAGGCTCGGGCTGACCGCGAGAACCGCGTCAAACATCTCCGGTCGGGTAAAGAAGGCGTTGAGCGCGAAGAGCCCACCAAACGAGTGGCCGGCAAAGAGGCGGAGGGGTTGGGTACGGAAGTGTGCGTCGACGTATGGGAAGAGCTCGGTTTCGAAGAAATCCAGGAAAACCGAGGCCCCGCCGCTGGTTGGCATCTCGCGTACCTGGCCGCCGGCGGTCCTGGTCGCCACGTGGGTCGGCGAAAGGTCGCGGGTTCGATCGGTGTTGACCACGGCCACGATGATGACCTGCGGCATCCGGCCGTTGTTGGCCAGGAAATCGACCGTGCCCCGCGTATGCGTAAGATGCGCGTAACCGTCGGTCATGTAGAGGACCGGGTAGGGCTCGTCGGTCCGGTCGTAATTGCGCGGGGTCGAGATGAGGATGGTGCGCTCCTCGCCGAGGATCTTCGACTGGATGGTGACGATTTCGCCGATGGTGATGGGTTCGCCGGCACTGGCGAGGCCGGCGACGAGGCAGAGAAAAACCAGGGCAAACAGGGCACGTTTCATGGGACCTCCTCAAGATGCCGATAGGCATCGCTCCTTTTACGAGCGATGGGCTGTTTCGGTTTCGACGGGAATTCAGCGCCGCACGGCAGGCGAGACGCCTGCCCCACAAGGCCAACCGGAACGTTTTGTGGGGCAGGCGTCCCGCCTGCCTTGTGGTGCGGGCGTCTCGCCTGCATGCGTTGCGGTTGAATCGACTTACTGAGCGGGTCGCACGCGCGAGCCAGGGCGACGGCTGCCGCCGACACCGAGCTTGATGACGGCGTCCCCTCCCGGCTTTCCGTCGCCGCTCGGGAGGAGGCCCGATGTGCCATCGACGTCCATCTCGCCGTCGAGGGCGAGGCCGTTCGCGACATCGACGATGTCGTCACTGACGACCAGTTCGTAGCTCCCACCCGCGAGCGGCTGCCTCGAGGTGACGGTCGCCGTCAAGGTCTGGGCATCGTAAATCACCTCGAGGTCGTGCTCGCCGCCGCCGATGCGACGCAGGGTGATGTATGGCCCGTCGATCACCACGTCCTCGTGAAAGGTCAGCGTCACGGACAGCGGCTCGCCGGCGCGCAGCGCCGAGCCCGGCGCGGGATCGACCGCCACAACCTTGGGCGGTCCCTCCTGGAAGGCGCCCGCCGTCAGCGAGCGAGTCAAAATCCAGTCATCGGGGTCGAGATCGACCGTATCGACCGCGGCCGACACCGGGATCAGGAAGTGCTGCATCCGGGCGTCGTTCCAGATGGTGTAGGAACGGCTTGCGCCAAGCTCCAACGTTTCGACCGTCACCGGCATGGTGAAGGGGGACTCGTCCTGGGTCTGTTCGAGGGAGACCTCGAGATAGCGCTGCCCATCGATCTCGAGCTCCTGCCAGCCGTAGGAGTACGCGGGCGCTCCACCGTTGTACACCCACTGGTCGAAGAACCAGCTCAGATCACGTCCCGAAACATCCTCGGCCACCGCCCGGAGGTCTTCGGTGTCGGCGGTGAGGTACTCGAAGCGCTGCCGGTAGGCGTCGAGGATGGCGAAGAAGGTCTCGTCGCCGACCACGCCCCGCAGCATGTGGAGCACCCAGGATCCCTTGCGGTAGGTGTAGTTGCCCGAGAAAATTCGCCGCACGTCCGACGTGTCGTAGACGTAAACCGTATCGTCGTACTCGGTCGGCCTGCGAACCGCCATCCAGGTGCGGAGCGCTTCCGCGTCGGGCGTGCCCGACTTGTGCTCGAACCACAGCGCCTCGGAGTAGGTGGCGAAGCCCTCGTTGAGCCAGATGTCCGACCAGGTGGCGCAGGTCACCATGTCGCCCCACCACTGGTGGGCGAGCTCGTGCGCGGTCAGAGGCTCGTCGAATCTCCCCTGCCCGGTCGCGGTCTGGTGCTCCATCCCGCCGCCCCACGGGAACTGGTAGATGGCGTACTTCTCGGCGATGAAGGGATAGAGGCCGTAAAGTTCGCCGAAGGTGGCGAGCATGTCCACCGAAAGCAGCCACCCGTTCCGGTTGTCGGAGGTATCCGACCCGGGGTAGATGAAGAACTCCACCGGCATCGATCCCTGGTCGAAAATGAATGTGTCGTCGAACGTCGTGTAGTGGGTGGCCGAGAACGCAAAGAGGTACGGGCTCATCGGATACCCGGTGGACCAGTGGAAGCGGCGCCTGTCACCGAGCAGCGCATCGACATCGACCAGCACCCCGTTCGACACCACCGTCAGCTCGTCGGGCACCGTCACCAGCATCTCGCCCGTGGCCTTGTCGCGACTGTCCTCCTTGACCGGCCACCAGGTGTAGGAGAACCACGGCTCGGAGAGGGTGGAGACCACCGGCCAGCCGTTTTGAGTCTCGAATACGATCGACGCTATACCGGTGGTCACCGGATATCCCTCATAGACCACCTCGAGCTCAAAGACCTCGTCCGCGTCGAAGCTTCGGCCGAGCTCGACCTCGAGAGTTTCACCGTCGAGCCGCCTCCACTGAGCGCTCGACCCATCGAGCAGCACCGAGGTGATCGACATCGCCGAGTGGAGCCAGAAGCGGAAGGCGGTGACGCCGTCCTCGCGGATCCGCACCGTCATCGTATTGCTGCCGCCGAGAAACCTGGTCATGGGCACCACCTCGAAGGCGAGCCGGTAGTGGAGGACATCGGTCTGCTCGGCCAACGGGTCGTCGGTGCTCTTCAGCCGCAGGGCCTTGACCTCTGCGGCGGCTCGGGCGATGGCGGTCTTGGCGTGCGAGCAGCCCTCAGGTAGCTCGATGTCCGCGGGCGGCGCAGCCACCTCACCCGCCGGCAGCTGCCAGTTGGCGACAAGGATCAACAAGCTCAGCAGCCAGATCATTGGTCTCCCAACAGAAGCGCGTAGTCTAACCTGTTCGACGGCGAAATACACCCTGAAATACGTTTCCGAACGGCCTATTGTTACCGATCCACTTCGATTGTAAAAGGCAACCGGCACTGTTGTGCCGCCTTCTCGGCTACGTGGCAACCGAGACTCCTGAAAAACTCGGAGACATGAGGGCGGGGATAAACCCCGCCCCTACGGTTCTCGTTGTAGGTGATGGGTTTATTCCCTCCCTCTTAGAGCAGCTATCTCGCGAATCTTGTCGCGATCGGGTTTTTTCAGGAGACAAACCTCATTTCTGTTTACTCAATCCGGGCACGGGCGCGGAGACGGAGACGGAGACGGAGGCGGATTTCGGCGCTACCACGCGGCCGGCGGTGCGCGGGGTGAGCTGGCGTTCGCCCACCCCGCGTCGGTTTCGCATCCACATCATGAAGCCGGGCTCGCCCCTGCGCGAGCAGAACGTGAAGTCCGCGTCCGGCCTGCCGTCCGCGTTCAAGTCCAGGAGAAAGGTGTCAAGGTAGGTCTGGACAAGCTCGGCGAGGTAGACCACGTTCGGGACCGTCGGATCCACGATTGCGGCCATGAGTCGGTCGTCCTCGAGGTACACCCGAAAATCAGTCTGGTAGCCGTCGGTTTCGGTCATGAGGTAATCGCCCTCGTATCGCTTCCAGGTCGACGGGTCCGTCGTCAGATCCGGCTCGTCGACCGCGTTCGGCTCGAGCACCGCGTCGACGATGCACTGAGCGGCGACCGTCAGCGTCGACGTCTGGTTGGCGAGCAGCGCCACCGCGAAACGCCGCTCAGGAACCCACAGGAGGTAGGCGCCGAATCCTGTGATACTGCCCGGGTGCAACCGAAGGTCGAGGCCTCGGTAGTCCTCGCTCATGATGCCGAAACCCATGAAGTGGTCCGGAGTGAGGTGGGTCCACTGGTGCTTGTCCTGCATGGTCGACGCGGACCACGGCGACAGTACCCCGCCGCCGCCATCCATCAGCAACAGCGCCCACCTCGCCAGATCGCCGACCGTCGAAAACGCCATGCCCGCGGGCCCGACGTCCCAGAGGTCGTTCTCTTCGGGCGGCACGATGACCTCCCCACCGAGGGAGCACACCCAGCAGTGTCCATAGGCGAAGTTGCCGGTCTCGCGGACCTCGGCGGGATCGAAGGTCGTCGAGTGCATCCCGGCCGGCTCCCACAGGCTCTCCTTGTAGAGGTCCCGGTAGGGCGTGCCGCTCGCCCTCTCGGCGACCAACCCGGCGATCATGAAGTTGGGGTTCGAGTAGTTCCAAAAGGAGCCCGGAGGCGCGTGCAGTTCGACGGCCGTCTGGTTCGCCGCCCACTCCGACAGAGCCTGGTCTCCTCTGCTTGTCACATCGTTGATCAGATCGGGAAAGCCGGTGGTGTGGGTCAGGGTGTGGCGCACGGTGATCCGATCCGCCGGCCATTTCCCGCTGATTTCGAGCTCCGGGATGTAGTCGGTCACCGGCGCGTCGAGGTCGACGCGGCCCAGCTCCACCTGCTGCATGACGACCGCCGCCGTCATCTGTTTGGTCACCGAACCGATCCGAAAGATGGTGTCGGCGTCCACTGCGCCAGTCAACGTCCGCCGCTTCACCCCGTAGCCGCTCTCGTACAGGAGCTCGCCATCGAGGATGACCGCCACCGCAGCCCCGGGCGCGTTCAGACTCGCCATATTCGCCTGTACACACTGATCGATGGCATCCTCGACGGTGGCCGCCTTGACGCGAGGGCGCTCGGCCGCTTCTCGATGCGGGGCGAGAGGCCCCGGGCCGAGAGTCTCAAGAACTTTGGCGGTGGAAATCGAAGGCCGCACCGACGGGTGCCCGGCGAGACCCTCCACTTCGGCCGAACCTACGGGAGGGGCCGCAAACACCAGCATGGTAATGCCGAGAATGGCGTGGAAA
>JAIVTZ010000136.1:0-7679 GCA_049188105.1 Deltaproteobacteria bacterium
CGTCGTTGTAAACCCGGTGAGAAGACCGGGCTAGTTCTCGTCCAGAAACGGCGCTTTTTGGCAATTTCGTCGTCAGACTGCGGATTCCCTTGTGCGGCGTACTCGAGTACGCCTCCGCGGAAATCCTTGTCTTCCTAGAACTTGCACAAAAATCGCTCCTTTCTGCATCGAGAACTGCGCAGTTCCCACCGGAGTTTCCGAATGGGAACGGGCTAGAAAACTTTCTTGCGCTTGTCGGATGACGGAATCAGCATCTCCTCACGGTACTTCGCAACAGTGCGACGTGCCAGTCGGATTCCCTCCTTCTGTAATAGGCGCATGATTTTCGAATCCGAAAGCGGGCGTTCCGGATCCTCGGCCTCAATTACCTTGCGGATTCTCTCCTTGACCACCATCGACGACACATTTTCGCCGCGCGCCGAATCGACACCGGAATGGAAGAAATATTTCATCGGGAAAAGCCCGCGCGGCGTGTACATGTACTTGTTGCTCACCACCCGGGAGATGGTCGACTCATGCATGCCGATGTCTTCGGCAACCTGGCGCAGAACCATCGGTCGCAGGTGCTCGATCCCATCGTCGAGGAAGCCCTTTTGAAAGCTGACGATGCTGTGTGCCACCTTGTAGATGGTGCGTTGACGCTGGTCGATGCTCTTCATCAACCACATCGCCGACCGCATCTTGTCGCGGAGATACTCGTTGGCTTTCGGGTCCAGGTTTTTGGCCTCGAGCATTCGTGCATACCGCGAGTTGATTCGCAGCCGCGGCAGACCGTCGTCGTTGAGAGTGATCTTGTACTCGCCTTCGACCAGATGGACGTGGACGTCCGGTTCGATGTACTGGTTGTCGGCCTGCTTGAAGATTCGTCCCGGTTTCAGCTCCAGTCCCTGAATCACGTCCAGAACCGGCTTGATCTCCCGCACCTCGGAGCACCTGAGGCTCTCGGCCAGAACATCCCAGCGCTGATGGAGGAGATCCTCCCAGTGGTTGGTGATCACGAGCAGCGCCTTTTCCAGAAGATCACCGTTCCCGTTTTCCCCGACATCCATCAGATACTCGATCTGGGCAGCCAGGCACTCCTGAAGGCTCGACGCGGCGATTCCCGGCGGGTCCAACGAACGAACCACCACCATCGCCTCGTCGAGGCACCGCTCATCACACCCGGTGCCGTCCACGATCTCCTCCTGCGATGCGCGGAGAAAACCGTCCTCATCGATGTTGCCGATGATGAACTCGCAGACCTCCAGGATCTCCGGTCTGCAGTCGAGAAGGTGCAGCTGCCACAGGAGATGGTCGTATAGACCCGCCGTGACCGATACAGTGTTCTCCAGCCGGTAGTCCTGATCCGGCGCCCGAGCGGCCATCGACGGCCCCTCCGACCGTCCGTCACCGAGATAGTCGGCGAAAAACGCCTCGACATCAATGTCGGCGTACGTCTCCTCCGCAGACGGCAGCGGATCTTCCTCGCCCTTGATTTCCGGCGGCTTTTCCTCGGGAACCGCCTCTTCGCTGGCAGCCCGATCCGCCTCGGCCGGCGACTCGCCCTCCGCGGGGGTGGATTGATCGCTCGGTTCCTCGACCTCCAGCAGCGGGTTTTCGAGGATCTCCTGCGTCAGAGTCTCCTCGAGCTCGATCCTCGAGAGTTGGAGGAGCTTGATGGCCTGCTGCAACGACGGTGTCATCACCAGTCGTTGCGCCAACTTCAACTGGAGTTTTTGTTCGAGAGCCATTCTTAGCGATTATTCCTCAACTCGCGTTGATCGATTCCACGCTCGTACTGCAATCTGCGCCCACTCACGGTCTCAGAGCTCGAATTCTTCGCCGAGATATATTCGGCGGACGTCTCGGTTTTCCGACAGGTCGACGGGTCCCCCTGTTGCAAAAATCTTGCCGTCTTTGATTATATAGGCGCGGTCGGTGATCTTCAATGTTTCCCGAACATTGTGGTCGGTGATCAAAACACCTATTCCCAATGATTTAAGGCGCCTGATGATGCGCTGAAGATCGAGCACGGCAAGTGGGTCGATACCCGCGAACGGCTCGTCGAGGAGGATGAAGGTGGGTTCGGTGGCGAGAGCCCGCGCGATCTCGAGGCGCCGTCGTTCGCCACCGGACAGGGTCTCCGCCCGCTGTCCCCTCAGATCCGACAGTCCGAAGTCTTCAAGCAACCGGTCGATTCGTCGGTGGGCCTCGCGTGCCTCGATCCCCAGCACTTCGAGAATCAGCCAGATGTTGTCCTCTACCGAAAGACGTTTGAACGAGCTCGGCTCCTGGGCGAGGTAGGAGACGCCCATTCTCGCGCGCCGGTACATGGGTTCCGCGGTGATGTCACGGTCACCGAGAATCACCCGGCCCTCGTTCGGCTGGACAAGCCCCACCATCATGTAAAAGGTGGTTGTTTTTCCGGCGCCATTAGGGCCCAGGAGTCCGACAATCTCACCCGGAGAGATGCTGAGGGTGATCCCATCGACAACATATCGTCCTCGATAGGCCTTGCGGAGACCCTGCGCAACGAGGTCGAGTGCTTTGGGGCTCAGGGCTGTTCCTCCGGGTAGTAGATGGTCTCTGTCCCTCCGGCGACCGAGACCGTACCATCGGCCTGATTCCAGGTCAACGAAGACCCGGAAACCACATTCCCCGAGGGGTCCGAGAGCCTCACCGGTGACCCCTCGATCGTCACCATCTGGGTGCTGACCTCGCGCCTTGCCTTCTGGCCGGTCATTCGCCGTCCGGTCGTCACCTCGACCAGTTCTACCGAGCCGATCGCCTCGACGGCGGTCACCTTGTTGTCCTCGTTGAAAAACAGGCTTACCTCGGCTGCCGAGAGCGTGTGCTCGGGATCGCTGTAGCGGACGTTGCCGCGGTAAACCGCAGTACCTGAGGCCTGGTCGTAGTCGAGCGAGCGGGCGACGACCACCACGTCCGCGCCCGGGTCGCCTTCAACGTCGAGCTGGGATGCCGGCACGGTGGTGCGAACGTGCCCCGCGGCACGGATCGAGGGCACGTCTTTCCGGTACACCACGTCGTCCGCGAGCAGGAGGCGATGACCCTGCCACAATCTCGCATTTTCTCGCAGGTGGAACACCCCTCCATCCTCCGTCACGTCGAGGATTTCGGCTGCGAAGTGGGCCGGTTCCGATCCTTCCTCATCCTCCCCTGCACCCATCAGCGCGACACCTTGAATGACCCCCTGGACATTTCCGCGAGCCTCGGCCCGGCCCTCCCTGTTGAAGAGCTGGCCCTGATCGCAGGTCACCCTTCCCTTCGGAAACAGCAACAGGACTCGTTCTGGCCCTGTTGGATCGCCGTGGAGCATTGTCAGGCCGGCCTCCGGTGAAAGGCGGGCGCGGTAGCCCCGAGCCTCCATGCCCTCTCCGCTCAGGATCACGTCCTGCAGCAGCTCGACATCCGTCGCCTGTCCATCGGAAAACCAGACCCTCGCATCCCGCGCCTCTCCCCTTCGCAGCCCCCCTTCGGTCGGAACCTCCTCGAAGCAGACACCCCTTTCCGCGCGGAGGTTGATGAGGCCCTCCTCGCCGAGCACTCCGCGGATGACCCAGGCCCGAAGCGTGCGCTCGAAGTAACCTTCCCCACCCACGAAACGAACCGTGATCCACGGCCCGGTTGTGGTGGCATCGATCTGCCACCTGTCGTTCCCTTGATGTTTGGCGACAACGCTCTCCATCCACGCTGAAACCGTGCCGTCATCCGAAAGACCTTCAGCACCTACGGTGACACCACCCGAGAGCTCGATCCGACGTGGTGGCCCGTCATCTTTCTCGAGGTCGACGGAGATCAGCGGCGCTTCGACCAGCCCCTGTTGAAAACGAACCCTCCCGCCTTCGGGGAAAACGATGCTCCCATTCGACCTCTGATACACGGCCGTCGGGGCGGTCAGGGTGGCGCCGTTCTCGGAGCTGAGGATGACTCCCCCGCTGAGGACGATCTCGTCGTGCTCGAGGTCGAAGACGGCGCCCTGAGCCCGCCCGAAGGAGGCGCGCGAAACGAATGTCACTTCCGAGTTGGTCGCAAATCGTCTCGAGCTGGCCTCGAATTTGCCGGCGTCGGTCATCAGCATGGCTCCGCTCGGCAGGACGATCCTGATACTGCCTTCCAAAGTCGCGTCCCTGGTCTGAATGTTGAAGCTGGCGCCGTCGCAGGTTAGAACCGGTCCCGGCTCGCCGTCTTGATAGAACTGCAGACGAACCCCCTCGATCTCATGCCAGCCGGACAAAAGCCCGAGAGTGCGTTTTGACGCGAGCTCGAAGATCAATCGCCCTGCCACTCGTTCCACGAACTCGAAGCCGTTGTAGACGCCGACCGTGCGATCACTGCCTTCGTGTGCAACCTCGTCACCGTCAACCTGCGCCACCGGGGTTCGAAACTTGTTGAAGCGTTGAGTGATCACCCCAGCGATCGCGAGCAGCACAATCACGATGGCGGTCGAGGTCAGTCGCCGAACCCAGAATCGAGATGCGACGCTCATCGCAACCCCTCCGATTCCGGGTCCCCTTTCGCCAGGGAGAATTGGGGATCATCGTGATGGTTGCCCGGCTGGTCAAAAAATGACATAGGGAATCGTGGTCAGCGATCGCTGTAGATGCCCATCGCCCGAAATTTCTTGAATCGCCGATTGACCAACCCATCCGGCTTGGCCTTACGGAGAGGTTTGAGGTTGCGCCGGATCGCTGCAGCGATCGTATCCGCCATCTCACCCGGATCCATGTGCGCGCCCCCTGCGGGCTCCGGCAGGATTTCGTCGATGATTCCGAGCTTCTTGAGATCGGTGGCGGTGAGGCGAAGGGCCCGAGCCGCGTCTTCCGCCCTCGCTTGATCCCTCCACAGAATCGCTGCGCACCCTTCCGGTGAGATCACGGAGTAGGTGGAATTCTCGAGCATGAGGACACGATCCCCGACACCGAGCGCGAGGGCTCCGCCCGAACCACCCTCGCCAGTGACGACGACGATGATCGGCACCGGGAAACCGGCCATCTCGATCAGATTGTTGGCAATGGCTTGCGCCTGTCCACGCTGTTCGGCATCGATTCCTGGGTACGCCCCGGGAGTGTCAATGAACGAAATGATTGGCCGCTTGAACCGTGCAGCGAGCTCCATGATGCGAATCGCCTTACGATACCCCTCCGGACGGGGCATGCCGAAGTTGCGGCGCAGCTTTTCGGCGGTGTCCCTCCCCTTTTGGTGTCCGACCACCACCACCGGTTCGCCGTCAAAACGGGCGAGGCCGCCCACGAGCGCGAGATCGTCGCCAAATCGCCGATCGCCGTGAAGCTCTGTGAAGTCGGTGAAGATGCTGTGGATGTAGGCCATGGTGTACGGCCGTTCCGGATGGCGGGCGAGCTGGCACTTCTGCCACGGCGTCAGGGATGAGAACACCTGTTTGATCGTCGCGTCGAGTTCCCTCCGCGCGGAGACGAGGTCTTCCTCCGTCGCCGCTCCGGAGGTGCCTGCGGACTCGATCTCATTGATCCGGGACCGGATCTCCTCGATCGGTTCGAGAAACGGAGGCGTTGGTGCAGCCATTTACGCACTTTAACCCGAATCGTCGATGGGGTCTACTTTGCCCGCATATCTCACCGGGTGTCTACTGCGGACGGCGAATCGCGGCGTCCCGCCGTGCGAGCCCGCATATCTCACCAGCTTGCTGCTACGGCCGGCGATGCACCGCGCCCAGCGGTGTTTTCTCGCCTCGGGGTGCTCGACGTACTCACGAGTACGACTCCGCGCCCCTCGGGTCGAAAACCCCACTGGGCACGGCACCTCGCCACCCTCGCCATGCAATCCGGTGAGATATGCGGGCTTGTCTCCAATCGTGCTCCTCGACGTAGCGCAACTACGACTGCGTCGCCCGATTCGCGACAAACCCGGCGGATACTTGCGCTTCGCCGCCCTCGCTACGAAACCCGGTTAGATAAGCGGGTCAGGAACGACCAACGGCGGCAGATAGTCGGCCGGGGCCTCGAATCCGAGCACGAGCAGAATCGTCGCTGCGATGTTCCCGAGGCCCGGCTCGACGACCTCCGGGTTGGCCCGGAACTCGTCCGCCTCCGGTCCGACGATGCACCACGGCACCGGTGAGAGGGTATGGCTCGTCTTGATGATCGGATTTCCGGCTGGGTCCCGCTTGACATCCCCCGTCGCATTGTCGACCGCGAACATCATGTCGACGTTTCCGTGATCCGCGGTGAGGATCATCGTGGCCCCGGCTGCGCGGACTGCTTCCTCGAGGCGGCCGACACATTCGTCCACCACCTCCATCGCCTCGATCGACGCCGTCAACGAACCCGTGTGTCCGACCATGTCACCGTTGGCGAGGTTGACTCGGATGAACCGGTGTGCGCGGTTACCGAGGTCCTCGATCACCACCGCGGTGACCTCCCGTGCCTTCATCTCCGGGGCGGTGTCGAACGGACCCTCGTCGGACGGAACCTCGACCCAGTCCTCAAGCTTGCGGTCGAACGGTTCCGAGTTATTGCCGTTCCAGAAAAAGGTCACATGACCGAACTTCTGGGTCTCGGCCACGGCCAGCTGGCTGACTCCATTGTGCACGAGGTATTCCGAAACCGTGTGTGAGATCGCCGGCGGGTCAAGCAGGTACAGGGGCGGAATTTTGAGATCGCCGTCATATTCCATCATCCCCGCGTACAGCACGTCCGGAAGCTTGCCGCGGTCGAAAAGATCGAGGTCCGGTTCGGTGAACGCTCGCGAGATCTCGATTGCGCGATCACCCCGAAAGTTGAAAAAGACCACCGAGTCGCCGTCGTTGATCGTTCCCAGGGGATCACCGTCTTCGTCCACGATCACGAACGGCGGCAGATCCTGGTCGGTGATTCCGGGATTTTCGCGACGCAGGACCTCGACCGCCTCGGCGGTATTCGCGAACTCTCGCCCGGCGCCCCGGACATGGGTCTCCCAACCGCGGCGCACCATGTCCCAGTCGGCGTTGTACCGATCCATCGTGATCCGCATCCTGCCGCCGCCCGAGGCGACGGCGGCATTGACGCCGTCCCGGGCCATCTCGTCGAGGACCTCGTCGAGCTGTTCGAGATAACGGTCGAAGGACACGGGATCGACGTCGCGGCCGTCCGCCAGCGCATGGATCCTGATTCTGGCAACCCCGTCGGCGGCGAGCCGTCGCAACAGGGCCGCGAGGTGATCGATGTGACTGTGGACGTTGCCGTCGGACAGAAGACCTATGAGGTGGAAGGTGGAGCGCTTGTCCAGGACGCGGCCCACCATTCGACGCCACACATCACCCTCGAACAGCGAACCGTCGGCGATGGCCTGTTGCACGATCTGCGCACCCTGTTCGAAGATGCGGCCGGCGCCTATGGCGTTGTGGCCGACCTCGGAGTTCCCCATGTCCCGGTCGCTTGGTAGACCGACCGCGGCGCCGTGTGCCTTGAGCTTCATGAAAACGGGCGCGTCGTGAAACAGCCGGTCGAGATTCGGAGTGGCGGCCAGGTCGAAGGCGTTGCCCTCATAACCCTGGTCGCTCCCGCGGTACAGCCCGACGCCGTCGAGGATCACCAGCAGCAGTTGGCCGGTAACTCCTCCGAAGCCAGGGTATGGCGCCAGTTGAAAATCCGTCATCTGTATTACGCCCTCATCTCAGGTTCAACTCAGCCAGGGATCGTTGCATTCCACGTGTCGAGGATTCG
>JAIVTZ010000137.1:0-7647 GCA_049188105.1 Deltaproteobacteria bacterium
TCTTGAGATGGTCCGCATCTGCGCCCCAGGGCAGGCGCCACCCCTCCTCGAAAACCCCCCACATCGCGTCGTCGAGCACCTGCTGCGGGGTGCGGCCGGTACGGACATTTTCGCGCACCGACTGTTGGGCAAAGATCGGGGCGATGGTTTCTGCGCCAGCGGGCACCCGGCGGATCGCGCGGATATGGCCAGGGGTCGCCAGCCCCAGACGATCGCCGAAGCCGGCCGAGGTCTCGAGGCCCAGGGGGACCGGTCGCAGCCACGGCAAGCGGCCGCGCAAGGCCGCGGCGTTGATCGGGGTCAACGGACAGAGCACTGCGCCGCTCGGGTCGGGCTGGGCACCCTCGAACAACGCGGCATCGCCGCGCACTCCGAGCAACTTGGCGCCGCCTCGCCGGGCCAGAAAGTACAGCGTGCCGTCGTGCTCGACGACCGACCGCTCATCGATCGACACATTCTGCGGGAGATCGTGAATTCCGTCCTGGCTCATGAGAAAGTTCCCGTCCGGTCGGTCACAGATTCCTCAGATACTCGATGCCGTTCTCGGCCGCGGTGTCGGCGTCGGGCAGCGGCATGAACTCGCCGGAAACAAAACCGTCGTATCCGGTTTCCTCCAACTCGTCCAGGATCGACGCAAAGTCCAGGTGCCCGGCGCCCGGGTACCAACGATTCGAGTCGGCGACGTGGAAGTGGAAGATGCGGTCGCTGCACGCCCTGATGCTCTCCCCGATGTCGGCTTCCTCGATGTTCATGTGGAAGGTATCGAGCAGCAGGCCGAAGTTGTCCGCGCCCACGCGTTCGATGAGCTCCAGACCGTCGGCGGCGGTGTGAACGAGATCGGTCTCGTAGCGATTCATCGGTTCGAGGGCGAAGCGGACACCGGTTCCGGCCGCGGCCGCCGCGCACTGTTGGATGGCCTCCACCAGGTACTCCATCGACTGTTCGTGGGTCTGACCTTCGGGCGTGATGCCGCGGATCAGACCGAGGATGATGAGCGCGTCGAGGCGTTGGGCCAACGGCACATGGCTCGAGATGCGCTCGACGGCCGCGGCCCGCACCGCTGGGTCGTCGCTGGTGAACGACAGCCCCTCCTCGCCCCACGCCTGGCCGGTGCCGATGGCCGGCACGACCAGACCGTGGTCGGCGACGACGCGCTCGAGCTCGCCGGCGTTCACCAGCGATGGATCCCGCACGGCGAGCTCGACGCCGTCATAACCCCAGGCGGCGATCTTCGCGACGTTGGCCGCAAAATCGCCCTTGAACGCCACCGCCTCGAAGGCGGCGGCGTGGGTCGACAGCACTACGCTCAGTTTCATGCTCAGCTCTGTCCGATCTGCGGCAGCTGGTAGACGGGCTTCCAACCCTCGCTCAGAGGCTCGCGCAGATAGGGCTCCATTTCGGCCTCGGTACGCAGGGTCACCTCCTCGACCGGAGGCACCGTCCCCGCCGGGAAGGCCTCGAGGATCTGGTCGTTGAGCAGGGTCAGGTAGCGAAGGATGGCCGCCACCGGGCGTTTGGCCTTCTCCGCGGTCCCGTGGGTCGCCTTGCCGACCACCCCCTCGGGGGTGGCAGCGATCTCGATGGCGAAGTGACCCTCACCCTCCGACCAGCGGCTGGGCCGGCCAAAGGGATCCACCGACTTGTCGAAATGGCCGTCCGGCAGGTAGCCCTTGCCCTCGGTGTCCACCGCGTACTCCATGTCCACCATGTCGGGGTGGAGCAAGAGCCCGATCGAGGTCTCCGACTCGTCGGCGTGGACGAAGTTGGTGTCCATCGTGCCGCCCTTGGGGCCGGTGCGGAAGAACTCGCGCACCGCCCGGTGCCAATCGATGACGCGGAAGATGCCCGGCAGCTGATACCGCTTCTGGAACTGCTGGAGGGCTGATTCGAGCATCCACAGGTGGCCGTGGTTGTTGATCAGCACCTGCTTGCGGAAGCCGTCGTTCCACAGCCCCAACATCACGTCGATGAGGAGCTCACGGGCGACGTTCTCTCGCACGATCACGGTGCCCGGCATCCCAAGGTGGTGATACGGGTGCGAGCCGTAGTTGAGCGGCGGCAGCGCGAGGTTCACCGGCGCTCCATGCTTGCCGGTGTAACGGCGCACGCCCTCGCAGATCTGACTCACATAGAGGGTGTCGGAGGCGCTGGGGAGGTGGCGGCCGTGGAGCTCGGTGCAGCCAATGGGGATGAAGACGATATCGTTCTTTCTCCGCTCGGCCTCCACCTGGTGACGGACCGTGGTCTGGATGTAGGATCCCTCCTTGCCCCACTCACAGGGCGAGGGGACGCCGTACTCGGCGAGAAGCGCATCGATCTCTTCGTCGCTGGCGTCCCACACCTCTTTCTTGCACCGTCCCACCGTGTTGTCTTCGAAAAACAGATCCGGCTGATCGGTGGCCAACAGCTTCGGATCTTCTGGAAAATCTGTCATTGGAGTTCTCCTTGTACTTCTGCGTTCGCTGCTCAGTTTGGCTTGACGAGGATCTTGCCGTCGGTCCGGTCGATCGACTTGGCGATCGCGGCCACCGTGTCCTCGAGCTTGTACTTCGCGGTGATGATCGGGCTCAGGTCGATGCGGCCCGACGCCACCAGGCGGATGACGTTGGGGAAGGTCTCGTGGCCCGAGTGGCCCTGGGCGCCGTAGGCCTGGGCGCGACGGACCTGGAAGGCCTCGAGGTACATCGGCACCTTTTTCGCGGCGCGGCCGATCTGAACGATCTTGGAGTTGATGGCGAGACCCTTCTCCATCTCCGGAATCACCAGCTCGGGGACCCCGGCGGCTTCGATGTGGAAGTCGAATCCCGCACCATCGCTGTGCTCCATCAGGAGCTCGCCTGCCGCCACCTCCCGCGGATCGTAGGCAAAGTCGGCGCCGACCGACTTGGCCAGCTCCAGACGCTGCGGCGAGACCTCGAAGGCGACGATCATGCTCGCACCGGCCGCCTTGGCCAGCGCGATGGCCGCAAGCCCGATCGGTCCCGCCCCGAAGACGCTGACGAGGTGGCCGGGTTTGAATCCACCGGCCCGCTCGAACATCGCGTTGTAGGCGACGCAGGTCGGTTCGGTGAGCGCGGCCAGCTCGTAGGCCTTCTCCTCGCTGCCGATCCGCTCCGCGATGGAGTCGATCTTCCAGCAGAACTTCTCGTCAACCGCGATGTAGTTGGCGAAGGCGCCGGGAATCGTGAATCCGAGCTCCTCGAGATTCGTGCAGTGGTTGGGGTAGCCGTTGCGGCACGGGATGCAGCGGCCGCACCAGATCATCTCCTCCACCGTCACCATGTTGCCGGGCTCAAGAAGCGTCACGTCCTTGCCGACCTCCACCACCTTGCCCGAGAACTCGTGGCCGAGGATGGTGGGGAACTTGGTCAGCCCCGGGTAGAGAATGTAATTCTGATCGTCGGTCTCGTAAAAGTGCATGTCGGACCCGCAGACGCCACAGGCCTGGATCTCGAGCAGTACTTCCTGGGGGCCGGGTTTCGGATCCGGCCAGTCGCGGACCTCCAGGGTGGGGTTGTGCCAGATGGCGTTGCCGTTGATGGCTTTGCCGGTTTCCTTCTCCCAATCCGAAACCGTGTAATCGGATTTCGGCTCCCACTTCGCATCAAGAACCATTCCTTTCATGACTCACCTCCTTTGTGTTCGTTGCGGCGCCGGGGTCTCCCGGGTACGCCGGTTAAATCATGACTCGCGCTTCGCTGTACTTTCGCTCGACGAGATCCACGATCTCCTCGTATTTCCTCAGAATCGGGCCGTTGGCCTCCATCTTCAAACTGGTGACAGCGGCCGACCAATTGATGGCCTTCTCGGGCGGGTGCTCCAACCGTGCCGCTACATACGACCCGAGACAGGTGTCACCGCGGCCGCTGCGGCCGACAATCGCCTTGGAGTGGAACTCGGCCTCGAAGAACTCCCCGCCGGCGTAGACCAGGATCCCGTTGCGATGGGTGATCACAATCTCCCGGGGGCCGAGGGCCGCCATCGCCTGCGCCGCGAGCTTGATGTCAGCCTCGCCGGTGAGCGACTCGGCCTCGACGGCGTCCGCCTTGAGAACATCCACCAGCGCCAGCACTTCGTGCCTTTCCGGCCAGTCGACGTGCTCCAACCGTCCGTCGTCATGACGTATGCGGACGAACCCCTGCACATCTACGCTGATCATCGCGTCTGATGTCCTGAGCTCTTGAAAGACGTCGATCGGTACCTCACCTCGGAAGGATGGGCTGATGATGTAGGCCTTCGCTTCAACATTCCGCACCTGTTCGGGGGTGTATGAGCCGGCACTTGTCGCCACCGACAGAAGACGTTCGTCGACGTTTTCGGTCGGATACTCCAGCCGCATCAAGGTCGAGCTCGGAGTTTCGGTGGCGAAGACGGTAATCCCCGCCTCCTCGAGAGACCGGACAACGCGGAAATCCTCGGCGGCCAGGCGGGTGATCGCCGCGACCTCGCGGCCGAGTGCGTGCGCGGCGTGGGCCGAGTAGGTGACACCACCGCCGTCGGCATGCTGCGTTCCTGCCGCGGTGATGATCGTGTCCTTGGTGTAGTTGCCGAGCGTTGCGACATCGAAAGTCTGTTTTCCCTCAGTCATGATTCCCCTCAGTCCCTGACGCGCACCCGCCACAGGGATGTGGCGAGGATCAACGACAGTACCGACGATCCAACCCAGAACCAGATCACGGTGGTGAAGTCGTAGTGGCGAACTCCGTCGATCATCGTGACCCCGTTCTCGATCAAATGGCCGCTGATTTGATCCTGGAGGGCGGCCCCGATATACGAAAAAACGCCGATGAAACCCATGGCCGCGCCGGCCGCGCGCTTCGGTGCGATGTCGAGAGCGAACAGGCCACCGAGCGAGGTCACGAGCCCTGTGAGACCGAAGCCGTAGATGAAGAACGCCACGGTCATAAACATCAAATTGTCGCTCGGGCCGAAGAAAACCATCAGCAGCCCGATGATCTCCAAAGCGGCGAAGATCACATTCGTGGGAGGTCGCCGCGCATTGAAGATCTTGTCCGACGTGAAGCCGAAGGCCAACGCGCCGAGGATCCCGGCGATGGTGTTGACCGAGATGACGCCTCCCGCCTGCATCAGCGAGTAGCCCTTGGCCTCCTGCAGGTAGAGCACGCCCCAGCTGTTGATGGCATAGCGGGTCACATAGATCGAGGCGCTCGCGAGCGCCAGGATCCAGATCGCGGGGATCTTGAGGATCGTCCGCTGAATGACCCAGGTGCTCTCTTTCTTTTCTTTCCTGTCCTCATCCGACCTGACGTGGTCGTTCTTCCAATCGGCGACCCCCGGCAGACCGAGGGTCTGCGGCCGATCCTGCATCACCAGATAGAGGACCCCGGCCACCACGATGCACAGCACACCAGGGCCCCAGAATCCGGCCCGCCATCCCCACAGGGTGACGAGACCGGCCACCCCGACAAAGGTCAGGCCTTCACCAATGGCGTGGGCGGTGCTCCAGATGCCGTACATCCGGCCGCGTTCGCGGTTGGAGAACCAAGTCGTAAGGGCGACCGCCCCAGTAGGGGCGCCAAAGCCCTGAAACCAACCGTTGAGAGCCCAAAGAAGGACCGACACCCAGAGGACGGTGGAGAAACCCATACCAATGTTGATCAGCGCCGAGATCAACACACCAAAAGCGAAGAAGACCTTGAGGTTCATGTGGTCGGCGAGGAACCCGTTGGTGAGCTTGCCGAACGCGTAGGAATAGAAGAGCGCCGAGCCGATGATGCCGAGCTCCACCGGGGTGAAAATGCCGCCGTCGATCAGAGGCTTCTTGACCATCGACAGCGCCAGCCGGCAGGTGTAGACGAGCCCGTAGCCGATGGTGATCGCGAGCATGATCCGCAGGCGGTGGCGTTTGTAGAGCCGGTCGATCTCGTCGCTGCCGGCAAGCGGCGGCACATCCGGACCGGTGAGGAAGATCCGAAATGGGTTCATGGCGTCTCACCCGGCGACTCGACAACCACCGGCCGGTTGACCGCCCGCGATCTGGTGGCCGCGAGACCGGCGACCACCGACATCAGCCCGTCGCGGCCGTCGACCGGCGGCGGCCGATTCTCGCGCACACAGGAGAAGAAGGCCTCGAGCTCGGCGACGAAGGACGTCTGGTAGCGCTCGAGGAAGAAGTACAGCGGTTTTTCAAAACGGATGCCGTCGGCGGTGCTGAGCCGCACCTGGGCCGGCGCCTCGTTGAACGCCTCCGCGCTGCCCTTCGAACCGAAGACCTCGACCCGCTGGTCGTAGCCGTAGACTGCCTGGCGGCTGTTCTCGATCACCGCGAGGGCGCCGTTTGAAAGGCGCAGTGTGGTGACCGCGGTGTCGACATCGCCCGCCGTGCCGATCGCAGGGTCGATGAGGACCGCGCCATAGGCGTGGACCTCGACGATCTCGGCCCCGGACAGGAATCGCACCATGTCGAAGTCGTGGATGGTCATGTCGAGGAAGATGCCGCCCGAGCTCGCGACGTAGTCGGCGGGCGGCGCCTCCGGGTCTCGTGACGTGATCTTGACGAGGTGGACATCTCCGATCTCGCCGTCGTCCACGGCCTTTTTCACAGTAGCGAAGGTGGGGTCAAAACGCCGGTTGAAGCCGACCTGGAGCTTGACCCCAGCCTCGTTGACCACGGCCAGGGTTCGCCGGATGCGATCCGGCTCGAGATCGATCGGTTTTTCACAGAAGATGTGCTTTCCGGCCGCAGCCGCGCGCTCGATGAAATCGGCGTGGGTCGGGGTCGGCGAGCAGATGAGCACGGCCTCGATGGCGTCGTCGCCGAGGACGAGATCCGGATCCTCGCCGGTGGCGACCGCAGCTTCCGGCCAGCTCCCGAAGTCGGCGTACGGATCGGCCACAGCCTTGAGGTCGACACCGTTCATCCGGAGGATATTGTCGCCGTGGAGACGGCCGATCCTGCCCGCACCGAGAATGCCGGTGGTGATGGTCTTCATCGCGACCTCCCTCCGTCAGCGGCCGTGGCCACTGTCGCTTCGTCGAGGCGAACCGGCCGATTCTCCGCGAGCGACCGCCGGGCGGCGTGGGCCGCCCGCACCGCGGCCAGCGCGTCCTCGGCGCCCACCGCCACCGTCCCGCCCTCGCGCACACAGCGCACGAAATCCTCGAGCTCGGCCACGAAGGCCTCCCGGTAGCGGTCGCCGAAGGACCCGTGCAATCGCTCTGAAAAGACCCCGTCCCTCGTGCTCGTGGTCACGAAGGTGGCGCGGGTGTTGTCGACCGCCACGCTGCCCGCTGAACCGAAGACCTCGAAGCGCTGGTCCTGTCCGTAGACGGCGTGACGGCTGTTGTCGATCACGGCCAGAGCGCCATTTGCGAGCCGCAGCGTGATCACCGCGGTATCGATATCGCCCGCGGCCCCGATTCGGGGATCGATCAGCACCTCGCCGACCGCAAAGAGCTCGACGATCTCGGATCCTGAGAGGAAGCGCACCGCGTCGAAGTCGTGGACGGTGAAATCGAAGAAGAGGCCGCCCGAGCGTCGCACGAAGTCGATGTCGGGGGGTGTGGGATCGCGGTTGGTAACACGAACGGTGTGGATGTCGCCAATCTCGCCGCTGCGAACCGCCTCGGATGCCCTGAGCATGCTGGGGTCGAAGCGCCGGTTGAAACCCACTTGGAGCCGGATGC
>JAIVTZ010000138.1:0-7612 GCA_049188105.1 Deltaproteobacteria bacterium
CGGCGCCCATGGAGTGACCGAGGAGAGAGAACCGATCCCATCCCAGCGCGTCGGCTGCGGCGGCGATCTCAGACACCCAATCGACGAAGTGATGGTTGGCACCCGGAGGGCGGTGTTGCGACCGCCCGTGACCCGTCAGATCGAGGGCCACCAAGCGAAGCCCGGGCAACAACGGCGCCAGGCGGTCGAAGCTGGCCGCGTTGTCGAGCCAGCCGTGGAGAGCGATCACTCGCGCACCACCCTCGGGACCCCATTCACGGGCGGCGAGGCGAAGATGCGGAATCTCGAGGTCGATCTCGCGACAGCTCACCGATGGTCCCTGTAGATGCGCATGGCGAACACACCGGCGGGCGTGGTCCGAAACTCCTCGATCTGGGCCAACATCTCCGCCGGAACCTGTTCCAGCGACGGCAGCGGCGAGCCGTAGTTCCTCGGCAGCAGCACCGGCGCTGCGAGGGCGGCGAAGGTCAGGTCGGCGGCCGAAAAGGATTCGCCGACGAGGAAGGTGCGACCGTCGCCGAGCAGCTCGGCGACGGTGGAGAAGACCGTCCGCACGCGCTCGAGCGAGCGATCTGCTGAGTCCGGGTTGATCCGCATCGCGCGGCGCATGAGACTACAGACCGCGGGTCTCAGGGCACGAAATACAAATCTCTCGCCGCGGCCGACCCCGGGTAACACCGATTTCAGAAAGAGGTCCTTGTGTTGGAGGAGGTGGAAGTACGCGAGGCGCCGGGTGTGAGGACCAAGGCGGGTGTCGAAGAGCTCCTCCATCTCCTCAGCCTCGACCCTCAGCTGCGGGTCCCGAGGGTAGGGTCGCCAGCCCCCGTCGTAGGTCGTGTCGAGGTACTGGAGGATGTCGGTGGAGTCCGCAAGCACCTTGTCGCCGGTCAGCAGCACCGGAGTCGTGTGGCCACCGCCGGCAGTCTTGACCGCCCAACGGTGAAGGAGGGGAGGGTGCCCCTCCTCCCGATACGGGACCCCCAGATAATCGAGCGCCCACCGCGCCTTCTCACAGTAGTGGCTGGGGGGAATGGTGATGAGGCGGAGGGCGGACATGGGTTCAGGGTACAGGGTACAGGGTGCAGGGTACAGGGTGCAGGGTGCAGGGTGCAGGGTGCAGGGTACAGGGTGCAGGGTGCAGGGTGCAGGGTGCAGGGTGACCCTGAACCCTGTGCCCTGAACCCTGTGCCCCAAAAAAAAGTCCCCTTCCGCCGGGAGGTGGGTAGCGGAAGGGGTCGAGGGACCAACCGGGCGCCCGCCCGGCATTCCCAAAATGTGGTTTTGCGTTCAGTCCATCTGTTTGCGCAGTATTGCCGGAATCTCGTAATCGTCAGTCTGGTTGATGCCGTACTCCGAGTTCGGGCCTCCGGGAACCAGGAATCGGCTGGTGCGCGCCGGTGTGCTCTCCTCGAACTGGGTCTCGGCTGAAGATCTGGCCTGCGTCGCCGGCAGCTGAGCGCCGTCCGGGACGCGGCTGAAACCGGTCGCTATCACCGTCACGCTGATGTGGTCTCCAAGCTCCGGATCGACCACCGCACCGAAGAGAATCTGCGCCTCAGGGTCGGCGCCCTCGGTGATGATCTCGGCAGCCTCGTTGATCTCGTTGAGGGTCACATCCTCGCTGCCGGTGATGTTGATGAGCAGGCCACGGGCGCCCTCGATCGAGGTTTCTTCGAGCAGCGGGGAGGCGATCGCCTGCTGCGCAGCTTCGACCGCCCGGTGCTCACCGGAGGCGGTACCGACACCCATGATGGCGTGTCCCATGCCCTTCATCACCGTGCGGACGTCCGCGAAGTCCCGGTTGATGAGCCCCGGCACGGTGATGATGTCCGCGATGCCCTGGACCGCCTGGCGCAAGACATCGTCGGCGATGCTCATGGCCTCGGTAAAGTTCGTATTGCGCTCGACGAACTTGAGCAACCGGTCGTTGGGGATCGTGATCAGGGTGTCCACGTGCTCGCCCAGCTGGGCGATTCCCTCTTCGGCCACATTGCGGCGACGCGAGCCCTCGAACGAGAAGGGTTTGGTGACAACCGCAACCGTCAGCGCACCCACATCCTGCGCCATCTGAGCGATGATCGGCGTCGCGCCGGTCCCGGTGCCGCCCCCCATCCCACAGGTGATGAAGACCATGTCGGCGCCGTCGAGGAGATCGAAGATCAGCTTGTCCGCCTCGAGAGCCGCGTTGCGCCCGACCTCCGGGTTGGCGCCGGCTCCGAGGCCCCGGGTCAGCTCCATCCCGAGCTGGAGCTTGACCGGCGCCCGGCAGTTGGAGAGCGCCTGGGCGTCGGTATTCCCCGCGATGAACTCGACGCCACTGAGCCCGGCATCGATCATGCGGTTGATCGAGTTGCTGCCGCCGCCGCCGATTCCGATCACCTTGATCCGCGCCGGCGTCGGCGTTTCGTCAAGTAGGATTCTCGGCTCCGGCCCCACCAGGTGGAGGCTTCGATTCTCGTCCTCCTCGTTCTCATCCTTGGTCCGCTCGCCCACCACTCCATCGTCAAACTCGATCATAACCACCTCCCATTTCAAAAAAATCTCCGAGGGCGCTACGGAGCCATCCCAAGATGCTGCCCCGATTTGCGCTCGACGTCAATACCTGATTTCGACGGCTGTGCTGCAGCCGGATCAATCCGCATGCCACTGCCCATTCCGGTCCGGACACCGGTTCTACGAGCCCGGCAAGGGCACGCGGGCAACCCGGGCGCACCCGGTGGCCGAAGATCGTCTCCGCCACGTCCTCGAGGCCTTCGAGCTGCGAGGCACCGCCGGTAAGCACCACGCCGGCGCGCGGAACCCGGTCTAATCCCTGGCCGACCAGTACCTTGTGCACGCTGATGAACAGATCACGCGCACGTTCGTGCAGGATCTCGGCTGCAAAGGCGGCCGCGTGAACTTGATTGCCGTCACCACCGAGGGCCGGCACCTCGACCGCCGCGCCGTCGAGGCCCTCCCGATCGAGGGCGGCGCCAACCTGCCGTTTGGTTCGCTCCGCCGCGGCGGTCGTCGTCTTGAGCATCGCCGCCAGATCGGCGGTGAAATGCCGTCCGCCCACCGGAACCGCTCCGCTCGAGGCCACCGATCCCTCGGCAAAGAGCACCCACTCGGTGGTTGCATAACCCACGTCGAGGAGCAGACAACCGAGCTCCTTCTCGTCGTATGTCAGCACCGCCTCCGCCGCCGCGAGCGGTTCGAAGACGAGCTGTTTCACAACCACCGCGGCGTGGTTGATCGACTGCTCCACCGTTTCGGCGTGGGTCCGGTTGGCGTACAGCACGTAGGCGGTGGCGTCGAGACGAGTCCCGGGCATCCCCACCGGGTGATCCATCCCGGGCTGGCCGTCGAGGGCGAAGCCGCAGGGAATGATATCGAGGACTCGATAGTCGTTTGGAATGGAGACCTGTGCGCAGGCGGCCAGCGCCCGCCGTAGATCATCCGGAGTCACCGTATGATCGCGACCGGTGACCGGCACCGAAGCGGTCGACGGAATGCCCCGGATCGGAGTGCCCCCGATCCCGATATGGGCAACCTCGACCGGTATCGACGCCATCGCTTCGGCCTCCTCGGCCGCCACGTGCACCGCCTCCGCGACCTCCTCGAGATTGGCGATGACTCCCTTGCGGGCGCCGTCGTGGCGAGCCAGGCCGCAACCGCGCACGACCAGTCGCTCGTCCTCCATCTCACCAACCACCACCGACACCGCGGAGGAGCCGAGATCGATCCCGACCAGCGGGCGGGCCTCGTTCATGGCCCACCCCCTACCACCATCCGGCCCGGCCGCCGCAAATCCGCCCAGGTCTGCGAGACCGAACCTGCGGCGAGCGCCGCACACCAGACCGCCTCGGACGTCGTTCCCTGAGGGCGCACGTGAACAACCATCGCCTCATGACCACCGGTTGGGACGAGGAGAACGCGATAGTCGGCCGGTGTGATCCTCCGGATCCCTATCACCTGACCGCCTGTGGCCCTCTCGATACGGTGCGCCGACGCTAATCCGAGGCCCCGGTCCCCATAGCCCACGAAACCCTCCAGGAGAGGTGGGACGGCCCCCTCGACCACCCCGGCGAATCGGCCGTCGGCATCGACGCCATGCCAGTTGCGGCCGACCCGGACACAGCCTTGGGGTTGCACGGCCCGGGCCCGGACAACGATGGTCGCCGGCAGCTCGAGCTCGACCTGGACCTCGCCGACACCCGGCCACGCGTCAACCCGATCGCGGACGGCCTCGAGATCGAGCCCGAGCGCCGGCTGGCCGATCAGCTCGCGCAGCGAGTCGATAGCAACGGCGGGCAGGGGTGGGCAGTCGTCCACCCGCACCTCCTCTATTCGCCACCGGGGCAGGACCAGCAGCATCACGGGCACCATCGTCAGGAGGACGAATCCGCGTCGGGATCGGCGCCCTGCAACAGGAGGCCGCAACCGTTCGGGGAGGAAGCGGGGAGCGTCCACGCTCATGACGCACTTCCCAGCCACGCAGCCGCCAACCGATCGACGTCGCCGGCGCCGACCGTGAGCAGGACATCGCCCGGCCGCACGATCTCCTCGACCTGCGCCAGCGCTTGATCGAGCGGTTCGCCGGAAATCACCCGCGGATGTCCGAGACGTCCCGCCTCGTCGACCACGAGCTCGGAGCTGACACCGGGGATCGGTTGCTCCCGCGCAGGATAGATGGGGAGTACGACCGCGACCTCCGCTCCCATCAGGGCGGCCGCGAAACGATCGGCAAAATCGCGGGTGCGGCTGAAGAGATGGGGTTGGAAAACCACCACTAACCGGCGCCCCGGCATCGCCTGGTGGGCAGCCTCGAGCACCGCCTCGAGCTCGGTCGGGTGGTGCGCGTAATCGTCGACCACCGTGACCCCATCCCGTTCGCCAAGGACCTCGAAGCGACGAGCAACGCCCCCGAAGCTTGCGCAGGCCCGGGCGAGCTCCTCGAAGTCGAGCTCGAGCTCGAGACCGACCGTCAATGCGGCGAGGGCGTTGAGGGCGTTGAAGGCTCCCGGAAGGGGAAGATTTACCTCTCCGAGGCGGCGACCGCCCCGAAACACGGCAAAGCGGGTGCCGCTGACATCGGCGGCGGTGATCTCGAGCCGCACCTGGGCCTCGGATGAGGCGCCGTAACCGACGACCCGCCGCCGCAAACGATCACGAAGCCCCCACGCGCCGGGATCGTCGGCGCACAGGATGACCGATCCAAAGACCGAGGCACGGTTGGCGAAGGAGGCAAAAGCCGCCTCGAGATCGTCCTCGCCGCCATAGCAGTCGAGGTGCTCGGGCTCGAGGTTGGTGACCACGGCCAAGTGGGGCGCCAGCTCGAGGAACGAGCGATCGAACTCGTCGGCCTCGCATACCAGGATCGGGGCCTCACCAATCCTGGCGTGGGCGTCGAAATCATGTACGCGGCCGCCGACGATCACCGTTGGATCGGCCCCCACCGAGGTCAGGATGTGGCCGATCAGGGCCGTGGTGGTGGTCTTTCCGTGGGTGCCGGCAACCGCCACTCCGCGCCGCTGCCGCATGAGCTCGGCCAGCATCTCCGCTCGTCGGACGACCGGCATTTTGAGTACGCGGGCCGCTGCGAGCTCTCGGTCGTCAGACGGCACCGCGGCCGTGACCACCAACGCGTCAACCCCCTCGAGGTGAGCCGGGTCGTGCCCACGGCGGACGACCGCTCCGAGCTTGGTCAGTCGCTGGGTGCGCTCGTTGTCAGCGAGATCACATCCGCTCACCGCCACGCCTTCGCTGAGGAGCACCTCGGCGATGCCGCACATGCCGACGCCGCCGATCCCCATCAGGTGGAGATGCGGGCTAGCGCTCATGCGCCGCCTCCCACCGCCCAAACTCGTTCGGCGATTCGAGCTGCGGCCCCCGGCAGGGCCACTTCGCGCGCGCGAGCCCCCATCGCGCGCAGCGCGTCGTGATCTCTGAGCAGATCGCCGAGAACCGAGGCTACCTGCTGCGGCGACGCCTCGCTCTCGGTCAGAACAAAGGCGCCGCCGGCGCGCTCGAGGGTGCGGGCGTTGAACTCCTGGTGATTTCCCGCCGCCGCGGCAAATGGCACCAGCAGGGCGCCCCGTCCGGCAGCCGCGAGCTCGGAGATAGTGAGCGCGCCGGAGCGGGCCACCACCAGATCCGCCTCGGCCAGAGACTGCCACGGCTCGGCGAGGAAGGCGGTCACCGTCGCCTCGAGCTTGAGGTCCTGATACGCCGTCCGCACGACCTCCGCCCACCGCACGCCCGCCTGATGCCTGATCTCCAGTCGAAACCCATTTTCGAGCAAGATCGACAGGGCCCTCGGAAGATTGCGATTGATAAACAGGGACCCCTGGCTTCCACCCAGGATCAACAGTCTCGGCGGTTCGTGGGGTATGAGATCTGGAACATCGAAAAAATCCGCGCGCACCGGATTGCCGGTCCACTCCGCAGGCATTGAGGGAAAGGCGCTGACCGCGTCTTCGAAACCACAGCAGATGAGATCGGCGAACGGCGCCAGAAACCGGTTGGTCCACCCCGGTATCGAGTTCTGCTCCTGGAGCACGATCGGTACCCCCAGCAGACCGGCTGCCGCCAATCCCGCGGTCGAAGCGTATCCCCCGACCCCGACGACCGCCAGCGGTTTGACACGCAGCAGCGTGCGCACTGCAGTCGCCACCGCGCGCGGCAGAAGGGCGAGGGCGCGGGCTGCAGCGGCCGGGCCGCGGCCGTGAATGCCCTCGATGTCGACCAGCGTGATGGGCAGTCCGCGTTCGGGCACCAGCTCGGCCTCGAGCCCGCGACGGCCCCCCAACCAATGAACGTCGATCTCCCGCGCACGCAGCTCGCGCGCCACCGCCAGCCCCGGAAAAATGTGGCCGCCGGTCCCACCGCCCGCGATCACCACCCGCCCGCTCATGCCTTCACCTCGCGCGACAGGTTGAGAAGGATGCCCACCGAGACCAGGGTGACCACCATTTCGGTCTTGCCGTAGCTCACCAGCGGCAGCGGGATTCCTTTCGGCGGCAGGAGGTCGAGGCAGACGACCATGTGGACCAGGGTCTGGATCGCAAAGGCGATCGTGATACCGAACGCGAGCAGGGCCCGCCGCGGATCCTCGAGACGGCCGGCGATCACGAGACCGCGCCAGGCGATGATCGAGGACAGAGCAACCAGGGTGAGAAGGCCCACCAGGCCGAGCTCCTCGCCGGTGATGGCGAAGATGAAGTCGGTGTGCGGCTCCGGCAGGAAGAAGAGCTTCTGCATCCCGGAACCGTAGCCGCGGCCGAGCAGCCCACCGCTGCCGATAGCGACCAGGCTTTGATAGCTCTGCCAGCCGGCGGCCGCGTCCGCCCCCGAGTCGAAGAATGCGCGCACCCTCGCCAACCGGTAGGGCGACCCGAGAATCGCCGCCGCCAGAGCCATCGCGCTGAAAATCGCGGGCGCCGCGAGGAGCTTGAGCGGCATGCCCGAGACGAAGGCCATCGCGCCGAAGACCACAATCATGAGAGCGGCCGAGCCGAGGTCCGGCTCGAGGACGATGACCGCGGTGGTGGCGACACAGACTCCGGCGACAACCGCCAACCGTTGCCACGGCCAGCCTTCCCTCCGAGCCTCGTCGAGGAGAATGGCGAGG
>JAIVTZ010000139.1:0-7598 GCA_049188105.1 Deltaproteobacteria bacterium
AGCATAAGGGGAAAGTTCTCTGTGGGGAGGGTGTAAAACCCTCCCCTACGTCGTGTTTTGAAAGATCGTAGGGGCGGGTTTTATACCCGCCCCCGCCAAACTTGAATATTGCAAAAGCCTCAACTTGCTCCTCGGTTCCCCGCTCCCCCGTTCTTCTACTACGCGGGTTAGAATAGACGGCGATGGCAAAACCCACCATTCGTCGCGTCGGGGTGGTCCTCAAGACAACCAGCCCCGAGGCCGCTGATCTCGGTAGGCAGTTGCTGCTCGAGCTCGATCGACTGGGCCTGGAGGCGGTGATCGATCGCGAGTCGGCACAGGTCCTCGACAGCGACGACGAGGTCGAACGCGAAGATTTGCCCGGGCTCGTCGACCTGGTCGTCGTCCTGGGAGGCGACGGCACCCTCCTTTCAGTCACCCGAGGCGCCCTTGGAGGGACCCCGATCCTCGGCATCAACATGGGCACGCTCGGCTTTCTCACCGAACACCCGGCGGAGCAGCTGTTGCCGATGTTGCGTGAGGTTCTCGATGGTCGCGCCGAAACCGTGCAGCGGGAACGGCTTCTGGTCACCATCGAAACGCCCGGAAGAGAACCCATCACCCGCTGCGTGCTCAACGATGCGGTGGTCAACAAATCCGCCCTGGCGCGCATGCTGGTGCTGTCGGTGAAGGTCAACGGGGAGTTCGTCAGCCGGTTCAGGGCCGACGGTCTGATCGTGGCCACGCCGACCGGATCCACGGCCTACAATCTGTCGGCGGGCGGGCCGATCCTCTACCCCACGCTGGAAACCATCGTGGTCACGCCGATCTGCCCGCACACGCTCACCAACCGGCCAATCGTCCTGTCCCTCGACTCGACGATCGAGATCCGTCTCGAGAGCCACTCCGAGGAGGTGTACCTGACCCTCGACGGGCAGCAAGGCTTTCCGATCAGCACGCGCGACGTGGTCCGAATCGAGCGCTGTCCGGACCCGGTCACCCTCATCACCCATCCGAGCCTCTCCTACTTCCAGATCCTCCATCGGAAGCTGAAATGGGGGGAGAGGGGCGGGTGAGATACCGCCATCTGCGACGCACGGTGATCGCCGTGCTGGCGACCGTCGCCTTCGTCCTCCTCTTTGGGTTGCTGATTCGAGCCATCCTCGAGGCGGAACCGACGCGCCGCATGGCTGTGCGCTGGATCGAGCGGGTCGCCGGCGGATACGGCGCCGAGCTCGAGATCGACGACCTTCACTGGGGAATCCTTCCTCCCGGGGTCCGGCTCCGTGGGGTGAGCTTCAAGGCCGCCGGCATGACGGCCGAAGTGGATACGCTCCAGGCGGATTTGGGGCGAGTGTGGTTTGCCCGGCGCACCGTGGAGCTCGGCACCGTGGCCGCAAGCGGGGTCCGCCTCTCCCTCGACGGCCTCCCCCGGTCGTCGGGCGGCAGCCGCCGGCCGTTCAAAATTCGGGTCCGACACCTGGAGCTGGACGACGTCGTGTTTCAAGGGGTCGATCTCCCGGGCCGGATCGCCCTCGACCTCGAGGGTATCCGCGCGGGCTGGGTCTCCGAGAACGACGTGGCCCAGGGGTATGCCGAGGTCGCCGGCGCTCGGGTCCGAATCGGCAGAATGAAACCGATCGACGCTGCCGTCCGGGCCCGCTTCGGCCTCTCCGACGACGGCCTCGAGCTCCAGAGCTACCGGATCGAGGGTGACGGCTTCACCTTGCGAGGCAACGGCCGGGTGGCGGCCGGGGGCGCTCGGTTCGAGGTCGGCGGGACGCTCGATGTGGGCTGGCTCGACGGCTTTCTCGGGACCCGCGGGCTGCTCTCGGGCGCCGCCGAGGTGGCGGTCGTCCTCGACACCTCGGCCGAAGCGCTGGTAGAGGCCGAGGTGCGTGCCACGCACCTGGAAGCGGCGGGATTTCCCCTCGATGATGTGGAAGGTCGCCTCGCGCTCGTGGGGAAGAGCCTCCACGGCACCCTTGCGCGCGCTCGATTTCACGGCGGCGTGTTGGAGGGCGAGTACGATCTCGGAGAGTTTGGCGGACGATACCCGCACTTCGTGCGGTTGCATGGGCGCGGTGTTTCGCTCCAGGGTTTGCTCGACAACCTCCGGGTCAAATCCGCAGGTCTAGCGGCCACCATGGACATCGACATGGACGGCACTTGGGACGGCAAGAGGTTCGGCGCGGGGAAGGGCTTCGCAACGATTCTCCTCCACGGAGCCTCCCCCGGTCTGCCCGTCGACGGCGTCCTGAACGTCGGTCTGACCGGGGACGGCTTTCTCCGCTTCGACGCCCAGGAGTTGGCCATCGGCAGCTCGATCGCCCGCTGGCAAGGGCCGCTGACACTCGGCACCTGGGAGCCTGCGTGGGCGATCGACGCCCGGCCGGCGGTCTTCGCCGAGATCGGCCCGTTGGTCAACGCGTGGGTCGGGTCGACTGTGCTGCCCCACGAGCTTTCGGGAACCGGAGCGGTGCAGGTCAATCTCAGCGGGCCGTTCAAGGATCTCGTGGTCAACGTGAGGGTCGAGGCGGCGCCGGTGACCCTGGCCCCGATCGAGCTCGACCGGTTGGTGGCAGAGGCCACCATCGGCGGTTCGCGTGTGCACATCGGAACGGCGCGGTTTCAGATCGGTGACGGTTTTGGTGAGATCGACGGCGGGCTCGCGTGGGGTGAGGCGGCCGGCGAGGAACAGCTCGACCTCCAGATTCGCGGCCGGCGCATTCCGCTGGCATCCATCGCCTCCTGGATTGACCTCGAGGGGTGGATCGACTCCGGGTCGGTTTCATTCACGGGCAATCTCACCGGTCCCTTCAGCCTGCCCCGGGGCAGCTGGGCCATCGAGCTCGAGGACCTCGGGATGGCGGGCCTCGAGATCGGAAACGCCTCGACCTCGATAGGCCTCGCCGACGCCCGCTTCGCGTGCCATGACCTGAGCTGCGACCGGGGGCTCGAGGGTGATCTGTGGTGGGACGTGGGGGCGGGCGAAGTCGGCGGCACGCTGTCCTGGCCTCAGATGCCGTTGACTGTTCTCGGCGAGAACATCTCCCGACTGGCCGGGGACATCGCGGACGTCCGTTTGGACTTCAGCCTGCCGCAGACCGGAAGACCTACGGGCCATTTGCACGCGAGCTCGGATCACGCCCGATTGGAGGTCGCGGCCGAACCCGAAACGGTGGTCGTGACGGCCGCGCTGGACGGCGCAGCCGTGGCCAGCGCCAGCCTCGAGCGCAGTGACGACGGCGCCCTCCACGGCAACGGCAACCTCGTGTTGAATTCGGCCGGTGAGCTCATCTCGCTCCTGGCGCCCGACGCGGGCGTACCGCTGACCGGCAGCGGTAGCGCGGTCTTTCAAATCGACTGGGGGGACGAACCCTGGCCGCAACTGACGGGCCGTCTCGAGAGCATGGATCTCGAGCTCGAGGGACAGCCGGTGCGCTTGATCGAGCCAGCCGATTTTGTTCTCGGCCCAAACGGTTTCGCGGTTCCCGGGATCCGGCTCCACGCTCGCAATGACGACCTCTTCGTGCGCTGGACCATCGATGCCGACGGGCAGCTCAGCGGGAATCTCTCCGGCACCATGGACACCCTGCTGCTGCGCTTCCTCCTGCCCGACTGGGAGCCGGCGGGACGGGCGACCGGGATCGTCGAGTTCCTCGGCACTATCGACCGACCTCTCTTCGAAGGCATCGCGATGGTCGAACGGGGGTCGTTCCGGCTCCCCGGCACCCGCACCATCCTTTCCCAGGTCACTGGCACCGTGCTCCTGTCATCCGGCGATGTGCAGCTCGAGGGGGTAGATTTCCGGTTCATGGGCGGCCGCGGCCGCTGCAGCGGCCATATCAGAGAGCGGGATGAGAGCATCGTTCTATCGCTCTCGGGTACGGCCGATGGTGTCCGCTTCGAGCCTCTCCAGAACCTCGACGCGCGGCTTTCCGGGGACTGGCGTCTGATCGGCCCCGTGGAGGACCTCAGTTTGTCCGGAGACCTCACGATCGATCGCATGAACCTGTCGACCAAGGAGGATCTGGCGTCAATGCTCCTCGGATGGCTTGGCGACGGCGGTCGTCCGGCAGGGGAGGGCGGTCTCAAACTCAACCTCCACGTGGAGGCCGAGGAGACCATCGATCTTCGCAACCCGTTCGTCCGCCTCAGAGGCTCGGCATCGCTCGACGTGTCCGGAACCTCCAACCGGCCCGCTCTGATCGGTCAAATCGAGTTCTTGGAAGGTGGCGAGGCCACCCTGCTCGGCAACCGGTATGAGATCGAACGCGGAAGCCTCAGCTTCTCCAACCCGGAAACCATCGAAGTCTTCGTCGATCTGCAGGCGTCGACATGGGTTCAGGAGTTCCAAATTACGGTTCGGCTCGCCGGTACGTTCGACCGATTCGTTTCCACCGCGACTTCCACACCGCCTCTGAGCACACCGGAGATTTACTCGCTGCTCGGCGTCGGTCATCGCGGAAGCTCTCTGGGGAGCAGCGCTATGGGGCTCGGCCTCGCCTCCTCCATCCTCTCGAGCGAGCTCACGTCAGTGCTGAACCGCCGCGGCCAGCTGGTCCTGCCCGTGGATCAGGTGCGGGTCGACCCCTTCGCCGCGGACTCGACCGGCAACCCCACCGCCCGGCTGTCGGTCATCAAACAGCTCACACCGGCGTGGACCGTCATCCTCCAGTCGACCCTTTCGGGGGAACGCGAGCAGCTCGTGGTCAGCCGCTGGTACCTGGCGCCGGGTCTCTTCATCGAGGCCGCTCAGCACGAGGACGGGACGTTGTCGCTGGACCTCAAGATGCGGCGTCCCTACTGATGGAATCGCCATGATCTCTCTGCGGTCGACGCCCGGGCTTTCGCACAGCCCGCTTTTCTTGCGTCTCGCGATCGGTCTCCTCCTGATTCCGGTCTCCGCCGCAGCGACCGAAGGTCCGATCGTGTCGAGCGTCCGGGTCGAATCCATCGGTCCCGTGGACGAGGCCGGCACCATCGAAATCCTCGAGCTCGGGGTCGGCAAGCATCTCGACAGGCAGCGGCTGCGCGAGGTCATCATGACGCTCTACGCGGGTGGAGGTGTGGAGTGGCTGCGGGTCGAAGAGGCCGGGTCGGCCGAGGCGGCGGACATCGTCATCCACATCAGTCACCAATCGAGGATCTCGCAGATCAGGGTCCAGACCAGGAGCCCGATTCTGAGGGTCAAGATCCACAGATGGCTGCAACTCAAACCCGATGACCCGGTCACCGTGGCCAGGATCGAGGCGAGCCGGAGGAGGGTGGAACGCCGGCTCCACGACCGGGGTTATGCCGATGCAGCGGTCGAAGCCTACCTGGATTTCAACCGCAAGGCCAATACGGTCGCCGTTGAATTCGAGGTCACAGCGGGGCCTCCCCAGGTGGTGGGCTCGGTGGTTCTCGACGGGCTGGCAGGCGTTGACGATGCCCAGGCCGCACATCCCAAAGTCAAGATCGGGGCACGGCTCACCACCAGGCTCGAAGATCGGTTGCGAGACCGCACCGAGCAGAATCTGCGACGGATGGGTTATTGGGAGGCACAGGTTCTCAACGTCGACCGCCGCGCCGAGGGAGCCAGTGTTTCGCTTCACATGCGGGTCGAGCCGGGGGCCAGGTATCGCCTCGATCTGATCGCGCCGTCGGAGAGTCGGAAGATCGCCGAAGACGCATTCCCAGATCCGGCCAAGGAAGAGCTGCACCCGGCCCAGACCGACGCCCTCTCGGAGCAGGTCGAGGAGCGCCTGCAGGAGTCCGGCTATTTATTGGCCGAGGTCAGCGCAGAGCTCCATGCTGACGGAGATGTGCAGGTCCTGCGCCTCGAGGTCGACCCCGGTCGCAAGCTCAAGATCGCGGCGGTGGAGTTCCCCGGCGCCGACCACGTTTCGCAAAAGACGCTCTCCGAAACGGTTCGGGTCAAACGGGGTGGCGTCGGCGGGAGATTCCAACAGAGCGTCAGCAATCGGACCCTGGAGTCCGACCGCAGGGCCGTCGAGGATCTGTACAACGGCGAAGGATTCCCGTTCGCAGTCATCGCCCCGTCGGAGCTGGCGCCGGTGGACGACGAGGACGCGGTGATCGTTCTCTTTCCGGTCGATGAGGGTCAACGTTGGTTCATGGCCGAGGTCCGCGTGGAAGGTCTGCCGGTGGAAGCGGCGGCCGAGCTCGAGGCACGACCGCTCGAGCTCGCGGATGGCGCCCCCTGGAGTCCCGGGTTGGTGGACCGCGACGTGCGCCGCATCGAGGAGGCGCTGGCGGACACCGGCTACCCGGGAGGCAACGTCGAGGCCGAGGTCGACACCTCATCGCCGGGGAAAGCCGCGGTGGTCTTTCGCGTCGAATCCGGGCCCTTCGTGCGGGTCGGAGATGTGATCATCAGCGGCCTCCGCCACACCCGCGAGGAAGTAGTGGCCGGGGTCGTGCGCCGAGCCGGCGTTCGCACCGGCGAGCCGCTCTCCCGCAGGAGGATGCTCGACGCCCAGCGGGGCCTGTTCGAGCTCGGGCTCTTCCGCCGCGCGGAGCTCGTCCCAATGCCGGGGCAGGAGCATCGGGTCGAGCGCAACATCGTCGTTCGCTTGGAGGAAGGCGATCAGAAGTCCTATCTCTTCGGCGTCGGCTACTCCGACAGGGACGCCGCACGGATTATTCTCGGCTGGTCCCACCTCAACCTCCTGGGCAGGGCGTATGCGTTCTCGGCCGAGGTCTCGTTGTCGAGGAGGCAGCAGCGGTACTCGCTTGCCCTGCGCAAGCGGCGTCTCTTCGGTCTCAATGTGCCCACTTCCCTGGCCATCTATCGAACCGACGAGATCCTGGCCGACCGCGATCTGCTGCGCCGTGGGCTATGGATCGACTTCGGCGATCTGCTCAAACGGCCCCTGCGACCGTTGTTCCGCTACGAGTACGAAATCATCCAGCCGAAGAATCTCCCTCCCAACCTCCCGCCCGTCATCGACGACGAATTCCAGGAATCGAAGGTCGCCTCGATCACGCCCAGCATCGCGTGGGACACTCGCGACAACCCGTTGGCGCCGACCCGCGGGGTCTTTGCGTTGGCATCGGTGCAGTACGCCTTCCCCGCATTCGAGGCCGACTCGCACTTCATCAAGGTCCAGACCGGGGCCACCGTCTATGGCAAGGTTTGGCGTGGGTTTGGCGCCGCAGGTCTGCGCCTGGGGGCCATCGAACCGATCGGTGCGGGGTCCAGCCTGCTTCCAAACCCCCAGATTCCGTTCGCCTACCGTTTCTTCGCCGGCGGCCGGACCACCCACCGAGCATTCAAAACCGACAGGCTCGGAATCCCCGGCCAGACCATCATCAAAGATATCGCGGTCGGCGGCAACGCCCTCATTCTCCTCAACCTCGAGTACCGGCGACGGATTGCAGGCCAACTCTTTGCCGCGATCTTTGTCGATGCCGGCAACGTCTGGGCCTCGCCGTCGAACATCAGCTTCGGAGACATCCGCTGGGGACCCGGGATCGGCCTCAACTACCTCACCCCCGCGGGCCCGCTGCGCGCCGAGTACGGCTGGAAGATCGATACGGAGCCGGGTGAGGACAGCGGCCAGTTCTTCATCAGCTTCGGCGTTCCGTTCTAGGACCGGTGAAGGGTTAAG
>JAIVTZ010000140.1:0-7543 GCA_049188105.1 Deltaproteobacteria bacterium
ACGCCTGAGAACGATCATGATCGCGAAGGCGAGCACCGCCATCCCAAGGGTCGCCAGATGGGTGTAGTCGACGGCGGCCTCGACCACGCGGTAGATCGTCCCGTAGTGGTGCTCCGCCTTGTCGACATGGACGCCGAAGATCTTCGACAGCTGGGACGTCGCGATGATCAGGGCGGCCGCGTTGGTGAAGCCGTTGACCACCGGGTGTGAAAGGAAGTTGATGATCAGACCGAGGCGCAGCACCCCGAGCGCAAGCTGGAAGACACCCACCATCAGGGCGAGCAGAATCGCGTACGCGATGTAGCCCTCGCTCCCCGTGGTGGCGAGAGGCTCGAGCGAAGCGGCCGTCATCAGCGAGACCACCGCCACCGGGCCGGTCGCCAGCTGCCGGCTGGAGCCAAAGAGACTGGCCACGATCGGCGGCAGGAAGGCGGCGTAGAGCCCGTAATACGCCGGCAAGCCGGCGAGCTGAGCGTAGGCCATCGATTGCGGCACCAGGACCAGGGCGACGGTGAGACCGGACATGAAGTCCATGCGCAGCGTTTCCACGTCGTAGTCCTGGAACCACTCGAGGAAAGGGAAAATACGTCGCAATATGACCAATTACCGTCACTCCACCACAAGGCAGTATACGCGCGATCGATGATCTCAAGAGAGAGCCATTTCCCGGAATTGATAATCCACCACGGATTGACAGTTGAGCGGCCGACTGCCAGACTCTCAGTGGCAGCGGCACGACGAGCAACTGCTGGCTGGGGGATCGAGACGTGGCAGTCATCACGATCGACAGCGCGACGTTTTGCCACGGAACGGAGGTGGCGGACCGGGTCGCGAAGAACCTCGGCTTCGGTCGTCTTCCCGATAGCGAGGTCTTCGCCGCCGCGGCCGAGCTCGCCGGTACCGAGGCCAGCGCCCTGGAGCGCATGGTCTACGGACCCGCCCCGGTCTTCGCTCCATCCATCCGCCATTCTGCGACAGTGGTCGCCGTCCTCCGGGTCGCGATGATCGACGCCATCGCCGCCGAAGGCCTCGTCTATCACGGTCTCCTCGGACACCTGCTTCCCAAGACGGTCACACACGTGCTCCGGGTGTGTCTTGCCGGCACGCACGACTATCGGGTTGAAGAGGCGGAAATTGAGGGTACGAGCGTCCGCGACGCCAGACGCCGCATCAAGGCTGACGATACCGCGCGTACGGCCTGGATCGACCTGGTGACCGGGCTTGGGCCGTGGGACAAGAGTCTATTCGACATCTTCGTCGCCTCCCAGGACACCTCCGTCGATGCAACGGTCGACTTGATCTGTGAGCATGCCGGCCGCCCAGCCCTCGCGGTGACACCGGGCACCGAACACGCGTTGGCCGACGCCCGCCTGGCCGCGATCGTCAACCTCGAGCTCGCCCGCGGCGGTCACGACGTGGACGTGGTATGCAAACGGGGGAAAACGACCATTCTGGTCAAGAAGTACAGCATCTTTCGTGAGCGTCAGCAGCGTGAGCTGGAGCAGATCGCCCTCGGCGTCGACGAGGTTTCCTCCGCCGAGGTGCGGCCCGGGCCGCGCTTCAAGGAGCCGGACATCTCCTTCAAGATGGACATCGAGGCGCCGTTGAAGGTCTTATTGGTGGACGACGAGAAGGAGTTCGTCAACACCCTTTCCGAGCGGCTCGAGACGCGCCGCATGACGCCGACTATCGCCTATGACGGCGAGGAGGCGCTGGCAATGGCCGACGATGACCAGCCCGAGGTCATGGTGCTCGACCTCAAGATGCCCGGCATCGACGGCATCGAGGTGCTGCGCAGAATGAAGAAAAGCCACCCCGAGACAGAGGTCATCATCCTCACCGGGCACGGCTCCGCCACCGAAGAAAAGATGGCGGCCGAGCTGGGCGCCTTCGCCTACCTCCGCAAGCCGGTTGACATCGATGAACTCACCGAGACCATGAGGGCGGCCTACCGCAAGATCGAGACAGCGCGCGGCGATCACGGCGATGACTGAAACTTCGCAGGGGAGCGCCGAGATCAGCGATCTCGTGCGCACCGCAGACCTCCCTGAACCGGAGGTGCCGGGAGGGCAGGTGTCGGAATCGGCGTACCGCCGGCTCCGTCACATGATCGTTCTCGCAACCGCGACCGTCTCCCTCTTGCCTCTGGCCATCACCGTGGTCATCAACTACGTGCAGTTCCACGAGGCGTTGCAGGCGGAGGCGGTGGATCCGATGGCCCGCCTGACCCTCAACACCAAACGGTCCCTCGAGCTCTTCCTGTCCGAACGCCGATCCGCCCTGACCTTTCTCGTCCACGACCGGCCGTTCGCCGAGCTGTGCGATCGCGCCGCACTGACCCGCATCATCTCCAACCTCAACCGCTCGCTCGAGGTTGGGGCCTTCGTCGATCTCGGAGTCATCGACGACGACGGCGGCCAGATGTGCTACTCCGGTCCCTACGAGCTCGAGGGGCGCAACTACAGTGATCAGGATTGGTTCCACGAGGTCGCTCGCCGCGGTACCTACACCAGCGACGTCTTCCTCGGCTTCCGCAACTCGCCGCACTTCGCGATCGCCATCAAGCATGACCGGCCCGACGGCGGGTTCTATGTCCTCCGCGCGACGATCGATGCCGAGATGCTGAGCGAGCAGATCTTGACCGCCGGCCTGCAGCCGACCGACGACGTCTTTCTGATCAACCGGCAGGGCATCCTGCAGTCCCCCTCCCGGCACTATGGGGAGATTCTCGGGCAGGTCCCGCTGCCGGTGCCGCACTACTCCCCGACCGTCGAGGTTGTCGAGCTCGAGGATGACAGGGGCCGAACCATCTTCATGAGCTCCGCCCATATCCACATCTCGCCGTTCATCCTCGTCCAGATCAAGCCCGCCAGGGAGGCGATGGGACGCTGGTTCTCCCTCCGCTCCGAGCTGCTGGCGTTCCTGTTCGTCAGCGCCGGTCTCATCCTGGCGGTCATCCTGTGGGGCTCGGGCCAGCTCATCAGGCGGATGCGCGAGGCCGACGAGCGGCGGGCGGCCCTGTATCACCAGGTGGAGTACAGCAACAAGCTGGCCTCCATCGGACGCCTGGCCGCCGGCGTCGCCCACGAGATCAACAACCCGCTCGCGATCATCAACGAGAAGGCGGGACTGCTCCTCGATCTGGTCACGGTGGGGCCCGAGACCCAGCATGAGGAGCGGCTCGTGACCGCGGTCGACTCGATCCTGCGATCGGTCCAACGCTGCAAGAAGGTCACCCACCGCCTCCTCGGGTTCGCACGCCACATGGACGTTCAGACCGAGACCATCGATCTCGAAAACCTCCTCCGGGAGGTCCTGGGCTTCCTCGAAAAAGAGGCCGAGTACCGTGACCTGACGGTGAGCTTTCGGGTCCAGGACGACCTGCCGACCGTGGTCAGTGATCGCGGTCAGCTGCAGCAGGTCTTCCTCAACATCCTCAACAACGCCTTCGCCGCGGTCTCCGACGGAGGCCAGATCAAAATCGAGCTCGAAGGCGAGGACACGGATCGCATCGCGGTGACTATCGCCGACGATGGCGTCGGGATCCCCAAGGCGCATCTGCAGCGGATCTTCGAGCCGTTCTTCACCACACGACCGGGCGCCGGGACCGGTCTCGGGCTGTCGATCACCTACGGCATCGTCAAAAAGCTCGGTGGCACGTGCCGGGTCGAGAGCGAGGTGGGCACGGGAACCCGCTTCACGGTCGTGGTGCCGATCTCGCGGGAGGGATGAGGGGCATGGATCAACTGCGATTGCTGTTCGTCGACGACGAGGAGGAGCTGGTCTCGGCGGTCGTGGAGCGGCTCGAGCTGCGCGGCATCGATGGCGTCGGCGCAACCTCCGGCGACGAGGCGCTCTACCATCTTCGCGAAGGCTCGTTCGATGTCGTCATCCTCGACATCAAAATGCCGGGTATCGGTGGGCTGGAGGTCCTTCGGACCATCAACCGGCGCCATCCCGAGGTCAAGGTGATTCTGATGACGGGCCACGGCTCGGCCAAGGACAACGAAATCGGCCGTCGTCTCGGCGCGATCGCCTATCTCGAGAAACCGGTCGATCTCGAGGATCTGCTGACGACCGTCGACCAGGCGATGAACCCTGAAGGGGGCGGTCCCGATGGGCGATGACCATCGACGGCCTATGCAACGCGAGGGCGTCCTCTTTTTTGGAGACGTCATCGCAGGCCTGTCGCACGAGCTGAGCAACGTCCTCAACATCATCAATGAGATGGCCGGTCTGCAGCAGGATATTGTTGGTGGGGCTCAACCAAAGGGTGTCGACCCGGCGGATCGCCTCTCCGAGCTCGCCGGGCGGATCAAGACCCAGGTGGAGCGCGGGGAAACCTTTAACCATTTCCTCCACAGCCTCGCGCACAGCGTCGATGACGCCAACATCGCGTTCGACCTCGGTGACACGTTGGAGCTGGTTTCTTCGCTGGCCGCCCGCCCCGCCCGCCTGGCACGGGTTGAGCTCGCGGTTCACCGGCCGGAACCGCCGGTGAGGTTGGTGGGCGACCCCTTTGCCCTCTTGCTGACGATCTACGGGTCGATCGGAGCGGTCGTGGGCGCGGCCGACTCCGAACGCCGGGTGGAGGTCAGCGCCGCGCCCTATGACAACGGGGCCCGGGTTTTCATCACCAGCGCCGATCCACTGCCGCCACGTGTCATCGACGAGGTTGCCGCCCTCGAGACTGGACGCCTCTCCTGGGGGGCAGCCCACACCTTCGATCCACCACCCCCCGAAACCCCCCGAAAAATTATCCTTGACGTGCCGGCCGTCGCGCCGGCCCTCGAAGCGACGGCGGACGAGGAAGGACAGGAGGACCCCGATGGCAACTGATCGTGTTCTGCTGGTTGACGACGAGAAGGATTTTGTCGAGGTCCTCGCCGAGCGTATGCGTTCGCGTGGGCTGGAGGTGACCTGCGCCACCTCCGGCCGCGAGGCCATTTCCGCGGTCGAGGCACAGACCTTTGACGCGGTGCTCCTCGACCTCGCCATGCCCGATCTCGACGGCCTCGAAACCCTGCGCCGGTTGCACGAGATCCAGCCCGAGCTGCAGGTGATGATCCTCTCCGGCCGGGCGACCGTAAAGACGGCGGTCGAGGCCATCCGCCGCGGCGCCACCGACATCTTCGAGAAGCCCACCGATGTGGAGACGCTGGTCGAACGCATCAGGTCAGCGCGCGCCACCCGCATCGCCCACGAGGACGACGTGGCTGAGGAGCATATCGAGGAGATTCTCGGAAAACGGGGCTGGTGATTCAGCCATTCTTCTCGAAACGACTGATACGATCCTCATTCCCCAAAACCAACATCACGTCACCCTCTTGAAACACGGAGTCCGCATCGGGCAACTCGTCGATGATCTGTTCACCATCGTCGCCCTTTCGCTTGATGAGGAGGAGGCTGACGCCGAACCGGTTGCGGATGTCGAGGGAGCCGAGGCTGCGACCGAAAAAGCTCGCCGGCACCGGAACCTCGGCCATGCTCATGCCGCGAACGCCGGGCAGGGCTCGTGTCCGAGGGCCGTCGCCAACCGTAACTGCCATGGTCGACGCCATGTCCCGCTTGAGAATTTCGGAGTTGTAGGACTCGATCACGTCCTGAGGCCACAGCGTGCCGACGAGACGGCCGTCGTCGACCACCGGCGCCATGAACCGGTACCGTCCGAAACGCCTCATGACCTCGTCGAGCGGATCGTCGGGCGCAAACACGGGGAACCCGTCTGTGCGCATCATGTCCTCGGCGATCACCAGCCCTCGTACCGACTCCGGGTCGGTCATCAAAGGCCGAATATCGTCGATGGTAATCACCCCGAGGAGTCGCTGATCGGCGTCGGTCACCAACACCGTATCACCCGGCCGATCGACAAAACGGGAGATCACGGGCATCAGCTGGTCTGCGCGTCCGACCTCGGCGTACTCGGTCCGCATGGCGTCGTGTGCCGTCAGGTGGCTGAGCACACTTGCCGAATAACCGCCCCGGATGTCAACGCCCCGCCGAAGGAGCTTGAGGGTGTAGATCGACGCTTTCTGCAGCCGCGTGGCCAGGAGCGTGGCGATGATGGAGCTGATCATCAAGGGAAGGATGATCTTGTAATCACCTGTGAGCTCGAAGATCATCACGATGGCCGTGATCGGCGCGTGGGTTGCCGCCGCAACCACGGCGCCCATCCCCACCAGGGCGTAGGCCCCGGGGCTGCCCGACATCTGAGGCCACAGGGAGTGGACAACGGTACCAACGGCGCCGCCCGCCATGGCGCCGATGAATAACGATGGCGCGAAAATCCCGCCGGAACCGCCCGAACCGATGGTCAGCGACACCGCCACGATTTTGACCAACACGAGGATCAGCAGCAGCTTCCATCCAAGGTCACCACTCAGCGCCTCGTTGATGGCCTCGTAGCCGACACCGAAGATCTCCGGAAAACGGATTGCAATCACCCCGATGAGCACGCCGCCGATCACCGGTTTCAGGACAGCGGGAAATCTCAACTTGTCGAAAAGATCCTCCGCGCCGTATAACGCCCGAACGAAGGCCAGGGCGACGAGTCCTGCGATGATTCCCAGTGCGCCATAGGCAAAGAGCTCATTGGCGCTCACGAGGCGATAGGCCGGCACCTCGAACGCAGGGAAATCGCCGAGGAAGTGTCGACTGACCACGGTCGCCGTCACCGAGGAAATCACGATGGGGGAAAACTGCGTGACCCCAAAATCCCCGAGAATGATCTCTACCGCAAAAAGAGCCCCGGCTACAGGGGCATTGAAGGTGGCGGCGATCCCGGCCGCAGCCCCGCACCCAACAAGGGTACGCATCCGTCGTTCGCCGACTCGCAGCCATTGGCCGATCGACGACGCGATCGCCGAACCGATCTGAACAATAGGTCCTTCGCGGCCGACTGATCCGCCCGAAGCGATACACACGCTCGAGGCGAGGAGCTTTGCGACAACCACGCGCGGACGAATTCGGCCGCCTCGCAGCGCCACCGCCTCCATGACCTCCGGCACCCCGTGACCCTTGGCCTCGGCAGCGAAGCGCACGATGATCAGCCCGACGATGAGACCCCCGACCGCGGGAGACAGGATCTTCCACCAACTCGGCAAATCTCTGAGGTAGCTGAGAGTTACATCGTCCGTATGCCACGCCACCAGTTGAAAGAGGCGGATACACTCTCGGAATCCCACCGCACCAAGGCCCCCGAGAAGCCCAATGACAATCGCCACGAGCACCATGTACGAGTGCTCGGTGTATTTCAGGAAAAGATGAACGCGCCCCGCCAGCCCAACCACGCCCCTGACGACCGGAATACGACCCTTCGTGCCCACGGATTGAGTGTACGCCCACTAGCCCGCATATCTCACCACCTCGCTACTACGGCCGGCGATATGCCGCAATCTGCGACGTTTTCTCGCTTCGGGGTGCTCGACGGACTGTCAAGTACGACTCCGCGCCCCTCAGGTCGAAAACGCCGCATCTCACGACATCTCGCCGGCCTCGCGACGCGACGTGGTGAGATATGCGGGCTAGCGATTCGATAGAATCT